>JBPCNB010000494.1:0-2515 GCA_051001675.1 Nitrososphaeraceae archaeon
GAAAAAGATCCCGAATCCTACAAAGATTACGGCAATGATGTAAAGTTTACCGCCAAGACTGCTAGGGGAGAATGTGCAGCTTAAATTAATCAAATGAAAGAAACACCCAATTCAAATCCCGTAGAGAAAAAACAACAGGTTAGATCTACTGATGTTAGCACAAACGATTATGAGCTACCAGTCATTTGCGACATCGATACCATACGTACACTAATTCGAAAGAAAACAGGGCGTATAGTGGATGTTCGTAAACAAGAAGAATATGAGCAAGGGCATATCCCTACTGCAGTTTCGTTACCTCTTGCACATCTGTTGTCCAGAGATTCCCCTGAGGGAATCGTGGATATCCTAGAAAGTATTGGAGTCACTGATAACCTGCCAGTCGTAGTGTATGATGATACCTTTGGCGCACTGGCGGCAAGAGTAGCCTGGACTTTTCAATATGTTGGTCACACGAACACGGCGTTATTTGAAGTAACATTTAGCCGATGGAAAGAATTAGGGTTTGAGATTGAAAAGCAAATTAATACATATCCAAAAACGACACACCATCTAAACATCAATACTGATATCCACGCAGACGCGTCCTATGTCGAAGATGCCAAGGAACAAAATAATAAGGTACTAGTGGACTCAAGAGAAAGGTTAAATTTCTTGACCGAACATATTCCTGGAGCTAAAAACATACCCTATACCATGTTAGGCTCAAACGGCACGATTTTGCGCAAACCTGACGAATTGAAGAGATTTATGGAAAATAGAGGCCTTTCAGCAGAGTCTGAATTTATTACGTACTGCGGAAGCGTCGGAACTTTGTCTGGTTTAGCGTATTACGCACTAAAGCTTGCCGGTATAAAGAATGTTAAGCTGTACGCAAAATCCTTTCGAGAATGGAAAAGCTTGGGAAAGCCTAAAGAAGAATTTAAGGACGCAAATTATTGGGACTTGTCTGGTGAGTAAGCCTTATCTTAAACGGAGCGAATAAGATGTATTTTTAGCAGATAGAGCATCCTGATTCACCTTTGTTCATTCAAGCTCTCCTGAATCTGTGATCCGAATGTTCCCAACTTGTTACAAACTTTTAAGGGAATTTCAAAAAACTTGATATGTATGCTTAGGCGACATTGTACATGATTAACTGGGCTGTTTCTGGCTGGACCAGAATAACCCTTCTTTCATCTGGTGTGTATTTATTATGTCCAAGGTACCTTTTTTTTGCTAGTTTGTCAATATGGTTATCGGCTCTTCGGCTAATCTGCTCTATAACTTTTCCTCTAGATGAAACAATATTATAGAGATTCTCTTGATCAGGTCTAAATAGTCAATCTTGGATCCTTCGATATATTATTGTGTTCGATCCTGCCTTCGGCTATTGAATGCCTGTCAATTAGGAGTAACTTGGGGCGAACACTCATTGATTAACATTGAACAATGAGAAAGGTTCTCTCTTTCGACTAGTATAGCCATGGATGGTATCATTTCGCTCATGATACTGGTATTGTGTAAGCTTCATAATTATAATGACTCGAGTTATCTGGTGCGCAGGGCATTCATCACAATATAAACGGTAAACAAAATTGTACGGTGAAGTATACTTGATGTTACTCGCCTGTTCCCAGCTGATATAAATCAAATCATGTTGAACACAAAGATAAAGGTAAAGCATTGAATCAGAATCTAATAGGATCCGTGAACTTCACGAAAGATATATTGAAAGTTCAGGGATAAACGAGAAAATTAGTGGAATCTAGGTTTTGTTGAACTATCTTTAGTCATCTTGTTAATTAGTTTTGCTGTAATTCATTATTTATGACTAAATTGATTCCGTAATATTTGTTGATCCTTAAGTCCTGTCTGCAAAGTCCGTTAGGAATAAAAATTAACAAATCCGCCTTTGTCGGAGGAGACTACTTTGGAAGAATTTAATCGCGTCGATAATATGGCCACTTCGAAGCCTCTTAACATATTAATAGCTGAAGATGAACCAGATATTGCCATCTTATACAAAACGGTACTGGAAAAGAGAAACCATAAAGCTACAATAACTACTAACGGTGAAGATTGCCTCAAAGCATATCACGAAGTTTCTCAAAGTAATAGATTTGCTACTGACCAGTCATCGGTAAGGCCCGGGCCGATGAATCTATCAGAGAACCATCCATTCGACGTTGTAGTTCTTGATTGCAAGATGCCACATATCAACGGTATTGAGGTTGCTAAGGAGATATTAGCCCTGAATCCTCATCAGAGAATAATATTTGCTTCCGCATATATTAAAGACACAGTAATCGATTCGATAAAGAATTTGAAACACGTCATGATGGAATCTGTACAGAAGCCATTCGAAATGAAACGACTCATCGATTTAATAGAGGATAAAATGGTTTACCAGGAATTAAAAAGGTTAAATGTAGATATAGATATTATCAAAGCTGTTAATCCTACGCATGAACAAGTATCAGACTTATTAGAGAGATTACAGAATATTAGAAACACAAAGTCCAATGAAAAGGGT
>JBPCNB010000495.1:0-5586 GCA_051001675.1 Nitrososphaeraceae archaeon
AAAGCCCAGGAAGGCTCTGAAGTCGCCTTTTCCGCAAATGATAGAGCTTTCGCCTGCAGCGAAGTTCCTTGAATCTTGGTATGTTCAAAGAAGCTTGAAAGCCTACGTTGATACTTGTCTCTCGTTACTGGAGACTTCATAGCATATAGATACAGCCTCCAGACATCGGATGAGTCCGACTCTAGGTTCAGGCATACTTTCGCTACATTCTGTTCTGATCCCACTATCTTCTTTCACCATTTGTTAGTAGAACCCACTAAAAAGCATCTATATCGTAACGGGCCCAGAGGGACTCGAACCCTCGACCAGCTGCTCCGCAGGCAGCCATTCTATCCAAGCTGAACTATGGGCCCAATCATTTGTTAAGGGTTTATTAACCATATATGAAGTAACGTAAGGCAAAGGCTCAGATACTTTTATGCTTACGAGCCCTCAAATATCCTATTTAGAAATGCTTTAACCGAGCAAAAGTAAAATGCCCGTTACTCCAAGGGATCTCTTCACGATGACCATGACCAGATCTTTCTTAAATGACTTGAATACAAGAATAATACTTTTCGATGGAGCGATGGGCACTGAAATTCAAAAGCTGTCTCCAAGCCCACAGGACTTTCCAGATAAAAAGGAAGGGTTCAATGATGGTCTGATTTTTACTCGACCAGACTGGATAAAAGCTATTCATAGGCAATACCTTACCGTAGGAGCAGATTGCATAGAGACAAATACATTTGGAAGCAATCGTTACAAATTAGAAGAATACGGCTACGGGGAACAAACAGTTGAGTTCAATAGCAAGGCCGCTCGCCTTGGGAGAGAGGTTTGTGACGAGTTCAAAGACAAGCCTAGGTATGTTATCGGATCGATGGGACCCTCTGGGTATCTCCCAAGTTCTAACGACCCCGATCTCGGATCAAAGACACCTGATGAAATAAAATATGCCTTTGTACCCCAAGCCGAAGGTCTTATCCAAGGAGGGGTAGACGCCTTGTTGATAGAAACCAGCCAAGACATCCTGGAAGTGAAAATGGCAATCGAAGCATGTCATGAAGCAATTAAGACCTCGTCAATTACAGTACCTATTATTGCAAACATAACACTGGACCAATACGGAAAGATGCTCCTGGGTACTCCTGTTCAGGCAGCATATACAACTGTGAGTAACATGGGAATAGATGTGTTCGGCCTAAATTGCTCGACAGGACCTGCTGAAATGATGCCAAGCATAAGATGGTTAAACGAACAAGAAGAGTTGCCTATTCTTGTGGTGCCGAATGCAGGAATGCCTCTTAATGAAGGGGGGAAAGCGATATACAAGATGAGTCCATCCGAAATGGCAGACCGACTTGAAGATTTTGTAACAAGATTTGACCGAGTGAGGATTATAGGGGGTTGTTGTGGTACTGATGCGAATCACATATATGAGCTACGGAAAATGTTGGATAGGCATGAAAAGTAGCAGTCCGTAAGGTTTAGAACCTGATTTGTCAGCTTATATAGTGTTTTAAATGCCTAGAACTAGAACAACAACGCCTCGAATCAGCTCTGCATTGAAGGCTGTTGACTTGAGACAGACTCCTCGTCCACTCATAATCGGCGAACGACTCAATACCCAAGGCTCTAGAAAGGCAAAGGAGATGGTGCTAAGAGATGACTTGGATGGACTTTTGACATTGGCTAGGTCCCAAGTTGAAGATGGAGCCCACTGTCTTGACGTCTGTGTGGCGACAACAGAAAGAAGCGATGAATCACAACTAATGACTAAGCTTGTCAAGCGTCTTAGTCTGGAAATTGACGCTCCACTTGTATTAGATTCAACTGATCCGGCTGTAATAGAAGCCGCTATAAACCAAATCCCCGGAAAACCGGTCATAAATTCCATAAATCTTGAAGGAGACGGTGTAAAATTTCATAAATTGTCTCCACTCATGTTCAGATATGGACTAGCAGCGATTGCAATGTGCATAGGCCCCAAGGGTATGGCAAAAACTCCGGAAGAAAAGTTAGACACAGCACTTCTTCTTTTTGAAACAGGCAAAAAGTATTCGCTCCAGCCTTGGCAGTATATTTTTGACGTTCTTACATTTACATTAGCTACAGGGGAGCAAGAATTTGCTGATTCAGCGAAAAATACACTCAAGGGAATAGAGTTAGTTAAAAAAAATATCCCTGGTTGTTTCACGACCCTAGGGCTAAGCAACATCAGCTTCGGTCTTGATGTTCGGGCTAGGAGGATAGTTAACTCGGTATTTCTTCACCATGCATTGAAGGCAGGACTAGATGCTGTGATTATTAACGCCAAAGATGTTATTCCCTATGGAGATATAACACCAACAGAAAAAACGCTAGCAGAAAACCTTGTCTTCAACAATCACTTAAATGCGCTCTCGGAATTGATCTCATATTTCCAGGAGAACCAGGTTTCCGCTGGCGGTAGAGTATCAACTGCGGGAAAAGCAGAATTGGATCAAACCTGGAGCGCAAGTAAAAAATGTCACTTTAGAATAGTGAATAGGATTAAAGAAGGTATAGAAAAAGACGTCGTCGCAGCTATTGCTGAAAACATTCCGCTAAACAATGAAAAAAAACTTGCATCCCGAGACGGGTCTGATTCACAGGGAACAAACCTAATACTTGTTGCACCCAAAAATATTGCTCACGAAGCTGCGGTGCAGACTTTGAATCAGGTACTGCTACCTGCAATGAAGGAGGTAGGAGATAAGTTTGGTGCCGGTGAATTAATTTTGCCATTCGTTTTGAAATCTGCAGAATGTATGAAGGCAGCTGTTACAGAACTAGAAAAATATCTTATCAGACAAGAGGGTGTAAGCAAAGGAAAGCTGGTCCTCTGCACTGTATATGGGGACGTGCACGACATAGGCAAAAATTTGGTAAAAACGATTTTCGTAAATAACGGTTACAGCGTGTATGATTTAGGCAAACAAGTTCCTCTTCAGACGATCGTTGACAAGATTAAAGAAGTCAAGGCTGATGCCGTTGGTCTTTCGGCACTGCTAGTATCAACTTCAAAACAAATGCAATATTTCGTAGATTATGCCCGAAAAAATAACCTGAGTATTTCGGTTCTTTGCGGTGGAGCAGCTATCAACAGCAATTACATCAATAGGATAGCAAAGGAAAGTGGTTTGTATCAAAATGGGGTGTTCTATTGTAAGAGCGCATTTGATGGGTTAAAAACTATGAATACCCTAATGTCAGAGCAAAAGGAAGAGTTTGTTTCTCAATGGCGAAGTAAAGTCGTATCGTGGCAAGAAAGAAACACTCAGCCTGAAAGTCCGGAGATAATAGCAAGAAGTAATATAATACCGGTAAGCCCCCCTATACCTCCTCATATTAATCAGAGGATACGTATAGAGTCTCCTCAAATAGACCTTCAAGAGGTATGGAAATTTCTAAACAAAAAATCGCTTTTTGTTCTCTCATGGGGTATGAGGGGCAAGTCAGCAGGGGATCTATCGGAATTATCTAACACACTGCTAGAAGAATGGAAAAAAAGGATCGTGAAAGAAAAACTGTTTGCACCACAAATTGTCTATGGCTATTTTAATTGTCACAATAGGGACGGCAAGCTTGCAGTTGAATTACCTGAAGGACAAGGAGAGATAATCTTTGACTTTCCTAGGTCTTCTAAAGAAAAGCATTTGTGTTTGACCGATTATTTCGGCGAAACCGATATTGTAGCATTTCAGTGTGTTACAGTTGGAAATAAAGTTACAGAAATAATTGACCAGTGGAATAAGGAAAATCTTTATACTGACGCGTATTATTTGCACGGTCTTGCGGTAGAAACGGCTGAGGCCCTGGCTGATTGGACTAACACGCGAATAAGACACGAATTAGGAGTCGCTCAGAATCGTGGGCTTAGGTATAGTTGGGGTTATCCTAGCTGTCCTGATATATCGCAACATTATTTAGTATGGAAAATCCTAGATCCCTCAAAGTCCGGCATGAGTCTGACTGAAGCGGGCCAAATAATCCCAGATCAGTCTACAGCTGCTATCATAATTCATCATCCTCAGGCTGAGTATTTTATACTTTGGTAGAAGCTGGAAATGGCTTCTCTTCTTCTATTCTATTAGCGTCCGAGAAGCTATGTGGAACAAGCATAGCAAAAAAAGGCGATAAATTATATGCATCTTTCCTCTTTTTTAGGTCCTGTTACTAGAGTGGAAGTCTTCTAAGTAAGTAATTTTAATGAAATATATATTTAAGTATCTTTTATGGTCCTAAAAGATTTGTGTCATAATGACCATCAACGACTTTGCGTTTGCTTGTGCTCTAGATGAATCCCCACCCTACTTTACGTATGAAAGACAAACGATGTTGATAATTGACTCTAAAGAACATGTGACTCGAAACATCAACGGATTTCAGTATATTGAGCCATTTATTGAATCACTTGTTTCACATGAATCGGTTCACGTGGCCATTAAGCAACTCGAAGGAGCAGAAGTATCAGATTCACTTGATGATATGGAGGTTATAGTTGAGCGCGAAGGATCCAAGTTCCAAGTGACTTTGAATAATATGCTGTTTGCAAAGGATAGGTCTGGAATTGTCATGTAATATTCCTAAAGAGTAACTCCTAACCTTGAGTCTTGCGCCCTATCGCAAAGCTAACTTATTCAGTTAGATAAGAATATCGAATCAGTATTCAGTATCACAAAAAGTCAGTGATTTTGGTATCGATACTATCTCTAATTAACTTATTAGCAACTCTTTTGTTCGAAATCAATTGTATGTCTACCAGTCTTTTTATGAAATCTAGTTCTTCCGGCAATAAAACAATATCTTCTTCAAAATTTACTTGTGAAAAAGCAATCTTTTGGTTAATTCTCTGGATGGTCTCAAGGCATTTGTAAATTTTGTGAATTTTACCTATCTCAACTCCGTTATTTACTAACAGCCTTGCCAGACTTCTTTTTTTCAAAAAATAGATGTTAGTCGCGATAAACCTGTCAAACGTTGAAATTAGATTGAAATAATCATCTTCACCACTATATCCTATTACTGTTGCAGGCAGATACCTGCAAAGTTTACGCACTCCTTTATCCCTGCAATGTTTAATGTCCAAAACCACTATGGAGCGACCAAAAAACAATAATGCATTTAGTACCTGATGCGTAAGTCGTTCGTCAAGTATATCGTGATCAGACTTAATTTCTATGGGATAGAATGAAACTGAATCAAGTCTGCACTTTTCTTTTAAAGCGAATTTCGTGAACAACGATGATCTCATCACAATATTAAGGCTGTCATTCAATAAGTCAGAAGAATCATTCTGACGGTTTTTGAAACTCTTAAGATATTTTTGTCTGACCGCTATTACTAGATCAAAATTCCGAAAATATCCCTCCTCCTTTATATTTAGCTCACAGTTGGAATCCACGTATGGAAGACAAGAATTATTGTTATCGATATGACCAGATTTTATTGAACTTATGAATAATTCTTTTAGACTCTTTTCTTTCATAGGCAATAGTCATTAACTGAAATGCAATTGAGTTGGTCTATTCTGCTTGGGATTAAATATTGTCACAAATGATTCCGTCCTTCAGATGTCTGTAC
>JBPCNB010000496.1:0-1794 GCA_051001675.1 Nitrososphaeraceae archaeon
TCACCACTCCATTCCTTTTCATGTATTAGATTAAACTTTTTTCTGATTTCTATATGGATACACTTCCTGACAGAAGTGTAACCCATGTCTGTAAGCTATATTGTCACCTATGTATGGAAGTACAACATGTAACAAAGGTCTAAGTTAGTTAGTCACATAGACATCTTACGACATTCTTCAGCACACTTACGGTATGCTTGTGCACATAACTTGCAGTGTTCCATGTTCTTGTGTTTTTCACATTCTTCAGCACATGAGTCACATACATCGGCGCACAAATTACAGATCTGTTTTGTATGCTCTCCATCCATTGACACAACCTGTGATGAAGTATAACATATACTGGCACATTCTCTATTCAGTTGAATACATCTCTCTAACTTCTTTACTTCTTCTTCCATCAGACAAGAAGTGGCACAGAACTCACATGATTCAGCGCATTTATTGCAGGCATCTATAGTACCTGCAAACAAATGCAATTAAGAGCAATAGATTATTGATTGGGTTGTGTACTACTCACAACGATAACTTTACAAACTTAAATGTAAATTTCTATAAATTAGTTTACATGCTAAAACGGGGTGACAAAAGACCCCGTATGCAACGTGATGATCGATGAAAAGAAGGCACAAAATGTTTCAGAAGTAAATGGACAGAAAATCTATCTATGTTCTGCGCAATGTAAGAGTCAGTTTGATCAGAACCCACGCAAATATGGATATTGATTTAGATATTTCCTTGATATCTTATAGTGTGGCTTGCATTAGAAGCTCTTTTCATTCCCCTCCCTCAAATTTTCTTTTTATTGATTCTATTCTTCCAGCATACTTTTGCTTGTAGCCAGACATACATCCAGTACAGCAGAAAAATCGTTCATAATTTGCAAACCTGAAAACATGCGGATGAGCCGAAATAGGGCCCTTACAGAATTCACAGTCCAGTTTGATTTTCAGTCCCTTTTTAATTTTGTATCTATCTTGTTGCTGCTGCTGATAGAGGTCCTGTTTATCATTTTTATTATATTGATTTTCTTTCACCCTAGAATCCTTACTGTCATTATTTTGTTCATTTTTAAGCGCGGGTTTCAAAATACTTTTATTCTCTATTATATCAAAATCAAGAATCGGAGAAACGGACTTTATAAATCCAACATTGACAAGTCTGGTAAATCTTGCCTTGACAGTTGGTGTTGTAATACCCGTCTCACGTGAGATTTCACGAAATGACTTGCGTCCATCTTTTACCAATGACTTTAGAATAGATACATCATAATCGTCTAATTGAAGTGGCATATCTATACTATTTTAGGCAACCTTATTATATCTTTTACAATTGTAAAGGCCTACAGTTATACATGTGTTTTTCTGTATAAAAGATAGGAAGAGATATGGCTAAAGACCCTGTTTGTGGCATGTTTGTTGAAGAAAAACCTGAATCCATTAGGTATATCAAGGATGGAAGAGAATATTACTTTTGCAGTAAACAGTGCTTAGACGAATTTACACAGCCTGAAAAAGAACTAAAGAAGCTCAAGATGTATGTTGCTATAAGCATAGCACTTACGATACCTCTAGTGATCTTAAGCTTACCTCACATGCTCCCTGCACAGTTTGGTACTTTGATTCCTATGAATTTCATGCATATTAGTAATTATGTGATGCTGGCATTAGCCACTCCGCTTCAATTCTGGATAGGATGGAGATTCTACAGAGGACTGTGGGACGGAATAAAGGCTAGAGCCTCTAATATGGACTCGCTTATCGCACTAGGAACAACGGCTGCTTACTTTTATAG
>JBPCNB010000497.1:0-10566 GCA_051001675.1 Nitrososphaeraceae archaeon
ACGGTAAGTTGATCTCAGTAGTGACAACATTTGATAACTCTATTTTTGCCTTCTCCGCTGCCTCTCTTACCCTCATCATTGCGGCCTTGTCGTTTCTGATATCCAAGCCGGATTGTTTTCTAAATTCCTCTACCACATAATTTACAAGAGTATTGTCCATATCAGTTCCTCCAAGTTGTGTATCTCCAGATGTGCTTTTAACCTGAAATACTCCTCCGCCCATCTCCATAACTGTAACATCGAGTGTTCCACCTCCGAAATCAAAGACCATAATTTTCAGATCCTTTTGTGCCTTATCTAGTCCATAAGCCAAGGAAGCAGCTGTCGGCTCATTTATAATCCTGACTACCTGTAGTCCTGCTATTTCTCCGGCATCTTTTGTGGCTTGCCTTTGATTGTCGTTAAAGTATGCTGGTACTGTGACTACTGCTCTGTCGACCGTTTCGCCAAGGAATGCCTCAGCATCTCTCTTTATCTTCTGCAGAATGAATGCGGATATCTGCTGTGGAGTATACTCCTTGCCAAAAACGTTGAACTTGAAATCCGTTCCCATCTTACGCTTTGCTGCAAGTACAGTACCCTCGGGATTCGAAATCATCTGCCGCCTTGCCGGTTCCCCTACAATGAGTTGACCGTCTTTTGTAAAAGCAACAACTGATGGAAAAGCTTTTCCCCCAACTGAGGTTCCTTCAGCTGCCTGTATAATTGATGGTTTACCACCAATCATTGTCGCTGCGGCTGAGTTACTTGTTCCAAGATCAATTCCTATAATTTTTCCCATATCTAGATATCACTTTCCTTTTTCTAGTTTTTCTGTAGCACTAACGGTATTTTTAACTATCTTTTTAGAAATCTCGACGAGGGTGGGTCTTAAAACTTTATTGTTTAACAAATACCCTTTCCTAATCTCGTTGGTAACAGTGTTCTCCGGAACATCATCAGAATATGTGAAATTAATAGCATCATGTATATTAGGATCAAAGGGTGTTCCGATGGACTCTATTTCCATAACTCCTTCCGCGTTAAGAAGATTATCAAAGTTTTTCAAGATACCTTGTAATCCTTCAATAATGACTGCTTCTGACTTGCCCTGACTAACCATTTCAAGGGCCCTTAGGTAATCATCTCGAATATTCAAGAACTTTAACAGAATCTCGGCCTTACTTGCTTCAATCTTAGAAGAAAGTTGCTTTTCTGTCTGTTTTCGATAATTATCAAAGTCTGCCATCATATACCTCAATTTACTAAGATGGTTCTCAGCAGATTCTCTAGCATCCCTGAGGTCCTCTCTTAGTTGGAATAACTCCTTTTTTGACTCTAGTTCCTCGCCTTTTTTCGGGAGAGCTACATCTGCTTCGTCTTCTTCAATTTGTTCCTCTTTCTCCTCATCCTCGTTAGTTTTAGAACCCTTTATTTCCAATTAGATCCTCCTCCTTGGCCACCGATACTTCCTCCGTCATTCAATTTATTAATTCAACAGAAATCAGCGGAAGCCAGATAATTACATATCGTCTATCGACTATCGACTATATATATCCAAAATATCCCGTGATCCGGAACATTCCCCTAGGAAGTTGAAATTTGGAACGTTTTCTGGAGGAATAACTTCCTAACATCTCCATTTACCAGTGTCTAGAAATATATTATAGCTAATAGAATGAGATTTCAATCTATGACCTATGAGGATGAGCATGACGATAAAGAAATAATGGCAATTAATCAGAGAAAGCTGTCTGAGTTGCAAAAGCTGGCAACAACGAAATCAGCAATGAATAATATAACTAGTCCCATACTACTAACAGATTCGAATTTTAATGAGGAAGTTTCGAAATATTCCCTCATGTTGGTTGATTTTTGGGCCCCTTGGTGCGGTCCTTGTAGAATGGTATCCCCTGTGATAGAACAGTTAGCGAGTGAATACGCCGGCAGGGTAGTTTTTGGAAAGTTGAACATCGACGAGAACCAGAGAGTAGCGCAGTCCTTCGGGATACAAAGTATTCCCACAATGATGATTCTCAAGAACTCAAAAGTGGTGGATGTTATAGTTGGTGCCCTACCTAAACCCCAAATTCAGTCAAAGCTAAAACAGCATTTATTGGATTCGAATAATACCATTGGTAATATCTGTAGATAAAAATAGAATTGAATAAAATAAAAAACAGTTGGGCCTAGGCTATCCCTAGATTTGGAAACGATGCAATGCTAATTCCAAGTTCTGTCTGGATCTTTCTAATTTTGTTCGCGTATTCTGTCATCTTTGCGCTATCGTTATGGACTTTTGCAATTCTATAGCCTTTCCACGCCTTTCTTAGGGCTCCCCAACTCTGGCCAGTAGTGAAGTTATTTCCGTCATTAGGTGATGTTGATGTTTCCTGATTTAGGGACATTATCGCTGTCATATCTGTGAGATAGTAAATGCATTCATACTTAGAACCCATTGTCAACTTTATCAAATTCCTGAGTTAAAGAAGTAAAACTATGAAAAGATTTTGAACAAAATTAGGGATATTAGATTTAACTAGCATTTATTCGCTAGGTAACGGAGTCCCAATCGGACTAACCTGTTTCTAGGCTACTTTAAGCATAATTTCCCTTAATCGAAGATCGTGCCCCACATGCTTCACAAAGTAAAAACCCTAGTTTCTTATTCTTCTCAGTTCTCGTATCTGGACTACCACACACAGGACATATTACATATTCTTTGACATATCGATCAATCAATGTGCCAAAGGAAGATGGTTCCTTGCGTCCGAGAAAAATTACCCTCTCGCCAGCAATATATCCTGCAGACGCCAGCTCCTTATTGAGGTAAAGCAATAGTTTTTCGGGGTCTCTCCTTAACGCCTTTGGAAATTCGATAAAATTCCTAAATATAGTGCGTTGTCCTTGCCAATTAATTTGAGGAGAGGGAATTTCAAGTCTCGAGGCCTCCTTCCTAGAAGTATTGCCCAACCGTCCTTGTAAACGCTGCAGTAAGCTTTCATAGTCTGACTTTGTTTGGTGGCTCACAGTCTTGTATTGTCAGACCTCTTTAATGTACGTTATGGCCCATGGATGCTAGTTTCATCTAGGGAATGTTTTGTGATTTAGAAGGTGGATGTAGTTAGGCAACTACCGGTTGGATGAACATTTTGTCATAAGCAATCTGAAATCGCAACCTGTAAGTCTTTTTCTTGTCACTTTCATAGCCAATGAGGAAGAGTCGCATCCTATCCATTGCCTTCGCAATGTGCTGGCAACTGCTAGTGTGGTACCTGAACCGCAAAAGAAATCGGCAATCAGATCTCCGGGCTTAGAAAATTTTCCGATTATCCTTTCCAGTAGGGCTTTGTGTTTTTCTGTACCATAACCTGTTGAATAGTCATATGCTTCTATATCTGTCCACATGTTATCGAGTATCTTATGAGTCTTAGCGGGAATCCAATATTCTGGATATTTTACTCCGTCACGCTTTCGAATAAATTCCAGTTTTTTCCCTGTGTGCTTCCAGTAGCTGTCTAAAGAAATGGAATTAAATTTCCGTCGATATACACTATAATTTCTAATAGCTCTCAACGCTCTATCGTTAGACCATTTCCATTGTCCCCTTTCAGGTACAAACCCGAATATTTCATACCTCATTGTAGGCCTATTGACATTGCTCCAAAACCCCATCCATTTCGATTCAGATGCATATTCAATAAGGGGATGGGGATATCTTGTGTTAGGGGACCTGGAATACCATAGTATCGAATCATTTGAATTGTGCATTCTATCGATAGACTTGAATTGGTAAAGTAGATTTTTCCTTCGTCCTCTTTTAATTATAATTTCGTTACGAAAGTTTTCAAGTTTGAAAATTTCATCCATAATTACTTTTACATAATGGACAACATGCCAATCTAGATGAACAAAAATTGAACCTGTACCGGATAATAAACGTTGCATGGCACAGAGTCTAGGATAAATCATATTCAGATATTCGCTAATCCTTCCTTTCCAAACATCACTGAAGGCAACCTGTTGAGAATTTTGCCTCCTATGAAAATACTTTTCATTGCTATAAAAAGGGGGATCGATGTAAATTAGGTCAATTTTCTTTGCGAGGCCCATTTTGAATAAATACTTCATTGCTACAAGATTGTCAGAATGAAAAAGTAAGTTCGAGGTCTTCGGTATGCCATATACTGATTCCTTTATTTGTTTTTTTTTGCTGTCCAGTTTTTCGTCATTATCCTTCTGTGGCCAATACAGCTTAACCTCTTCCATAGAGAATACTCTCTTTGATTAAATAAAGTTCACCTCCTATTAAATTAATTACTCCTAGAGGGATAACCAATGAAGAACTAAACTCTCGGGTTAGGCTGTTTCGAATAACCACAGCCTGGGTGAATGAATAAATAAATAAATAAATATATTATTAGATGTAATTATGAGTAATGCGACAGAAACAGCAGTTAAAGTCAATTTCAGTATATGTTCCTATAGAGATAGTCGAAGCCAATCTCTCGGAGATTGGATTCTTACTCGTTGGATCTAGCACTATAGTCGCAGATGGTAAATTCTGGAAGAAGATGTTATATGTCAATAAGGAAGAGACAATTAGTGTCTCTGAAGAAATTGGGGATGCTTATCCTAAAGATCCTATTATTACAATTTGTGGTTCTAAAACTACGATCCTAAACGTCATCAACGGAGTGAAGTATTGATGCCTGTGTATGAATGTAATGAGCATCAATTCGTAGAAAATATCAGGAGGATGATAGAAACGTCCGAAAGGTTTCTTGTAAACCGCAAGATTAATTGGCATGACGATGCCAAATATGGTCCTGCAACTCTCCCTGATCCCGAATTTGAAAAGTACGCCATTCTAATTTTTAGAAAGTCTTTGAGAGCCACGGTGTTCTCTCGTGTACCTTTCGTTGATGATTTTCACAAGAGAATCTACGACCAAGGCGAAAGTCTTCATGCATCCAGTAACCTCAAGTTCCCTCGAATGTCAATTCCCTATTACAGAGTGGAATACTCTATTAATCTATGGGGAGGCACATACTATTTTAATTTTGATGCCCTATTTAATCCAGAGATCCTAATGGAAAAGCGAAGGGGAAAACTACTTGGAAAAGACGGTAGCCTCATTTATGTTTTAAAGTATAATCCGCCTGAAGAAAATATTTTGAATATTAATCTCCCCAAAGGAGTTATGGTCTTTGACGTTAAAAACATGATTAAGGTGATAGACTACACATCAAACTTTTGATGCATTCTCACTAGTATTATTGAGCCAATAAATAAAAGGCACAATTGAACTATCATACGGTAATGCATTCAGATTCTTAACATTGAATCCAAGTAATAACATCCTGCCTTCGAGTTTGCCTTTCAATGAGGTTGGAAGATCGTTTTTCCGGAATGGTTGGAAAAGCTCAAAATAATAATTTCTCTTGTAAAATGCAATATGTTGGGCAAAACAGTTAGATAAAATGGTCGGGTCTCCCGCAACACGTTCATTCAATTTAGGACTCCGATTCGTCGTTTTGTAGCGAAGCTCTATTGAAATCTGTAATGCTCTTTTCAAATAATCCTCCCTTACAGAGCTAGAATTGATCTTGTTGGGCATATTATGAAATAGGCTCACGTTCCTGCTTAATTGCTCAATTGTGCCTCTTGCCAGGTCTGTTGCGGACAAAATTTCTGTCTGTCCTTTTATTCCATAGTCTTTCCCAAACAAGCAAAACATCCCCATTATCTCTTCTTTGCTGATAAATGGAAAATCTAACTTCCCGGCAATGAAGTCACCGACCCTCTCAGAAATATTTAGGGGTAAAAACATGCCCATATAGGAATCTGAAATGACTGGCACTTTCGTTTTTCGTTTCAGTAAGCCCGTAATTTAACATTTGGTACAAAACTAATCAATTAAATAATTAGGGACCACAAAATCGTAGAGCTTTGCTCATTTTACCTCCAAAAATAAAATACTAAACGTTCCCACCTGGTTCTCCTTCGTTGCATGACGACAGGTGTTTAGATTCTTATACTACTCCGGCGAGAGCCATGGTCATTTGTTGTCGAACAAGAGATTATCTATCCATATTCATTACCCGGTACTTAAATAAACTACTGCAATTTATGCCCTGTAAGTTTATCAGTTAACGAAAGTGCTAAATAAAAACAAAAATTGAAGGAGAAGAGTTGAAGGAGTTGATGTGGCTTAGTGAGCGTGTGGTGGGGGGGCGCTGCCTTTAGATAAGGCTTCGTTGAACGTGCCGGAAGCTTTTTCATGGAATTCTAGGTTAGACTGATCCACCTTAATTGCTTGTGGAGGACACACGGACACGCATGCCATACACCAAATGCAATCGTGCTCTCTTATCGGATCTGCCTTGTCAGTATAGTCCTTCCTTTCTTCCTTTTCACCACTACCTGTTCCAGCGCTAGTAGCATTGACCAGATCTACTGCCGGTACGTCGTTTTCAGTTCTATACCACTGGAATACCTGTACTGGACAAGCTTCGATACATGCACCATCGGCAACACAAGAATCCCAATCGACTGCAACCATTGTACCATGTACCCCTAAGGGAACTTGTTGTTCTCCTCTTGTAGAGTAAGCTGTTTTTACTTCCTCGTTTTCTGCGGCCTCTTTATTTTGTCCGGGGCCCCACACATAATGATAATGTTCTCCATCAGAATGGGCATGTTTGCCTATTACTTGTTGATTTTTCGGAAAGTCTGGCTCAATTGGCATAGTTATCTGACAATTATCAAGTCACATATTATATAAACTGTGTGTGGTTTAGATTTTGAGCCCTTTATCAGGAAATCGGTCAATTCTTCGTAGTTCAGAAGCGTACATCTATTTGTGATGGCTCTAAATGCCTGATCTTCTTCCATTACTGATGGCATTACCTTTGTTAGGTATTTTCCGATATGCAACTTCCTTCGCCTGAATGAAGATTCCATTCTAAGTCTGGTCCCTCAGGATGATGTCTCTATGGCCAATCGGATTTTTTCAATTTCCTATAAGCCCATAGCTTTTCTGTGCTTTAACTAGGACACAACATACACAATGCTGTTCTGATTGTACGTATGGTGAGGAATTGATGGGTTGGACATCGAAAACAGTATCTGAAAGTTGCTAAACAATGGTTACAAATATGATCCAGGTAGCCCACTTTATCGATCGCATCGAAAAGACAAGAAGATACACAACCCTTGGTGAGTCCAGATCCTTGACCGGCTGGTTGTTTGCTCTGCTCCAGGACAGGCTATAGAACAACAGCTCCTGAGACAGCGGCATCTAGACACTCTTCTCAAATAAAATGTTTAATTCGTCACCAGATAATTTCGCCTTTGCTAATTTCATACCCAGCGCAGCGCTTGGCAGAGGAACGATGTTAACAATATACCCTACAGGATTTTTAACTTTAATCGTAAGTTGATCTCCATAGCGTTCCAGATCAAAATCATCCTTTTCCGTAAATGGCACCTTAACTGTCATGCGCAATGAATTTTGTTCAGTTGTAAACTCAAAGGCCTTGCCGCGGTAATATGTAATTGCAGGGTCCTCACTCCCAAAAATTAAATCACCGTTTTTTCTTAACATCTCTATTCCACGTAGCTCTGTGCTATGAAGAAAAACCTCCTTTATTGGAAGAGGATAAAAATTGGCTCTGGCTTCTTCGACCTTTGTCTTTTGATATTCAGCCCAATTTGCATAATACTGATCAGAAGTTTGATGTGGCATAATTTTATTAATTATGGCCAAGTCTACATTTATTCCAAAAAGGCTGGCTGTCATTAATGCTCTTTTCGCATTTTCTATGCTGAACGTATCGGGATTAGCCACCAACCTGATGCTGGTCATGTCCCTATTTCTAATGATTTCGGACAGATATTCTAGCCTATCTATTAAGTCAACCTCACTTTGCAAAACGCCTTTGGAAGGCACCGGAATTTTCGATATAGGCTGAAACATTCTTGCTACACCGCTAAACATTCCTGCGAGTCCTGTGAGTTTTCTCCCAATACTACCAACTAATTTCGGAAAATACAGATATCTCAACGCTTCTCCAGAAGCAGGCATATCAACAACTATTGAATCAAAGCTTTTCAGCTTAACTAGCTCCTCTATTTTTAATAAAGAGAACAGTTGAGTCATACCTGGCAGCATCGCAATTTCATAGGCAAGCGTTTCATCTATTCCCTTGCCGGAAAATATGGATGCCATGTATGACAATAAGGCATCGTACTGTCTGCTCATCTCAGTCACGGGGTCTATTTGTAGCACTTCGAGGTTCGGAAGAATTTCCTGCAACTCATAACCAATGTGGGGCATCATGAAAGCATCACCCAATGTATGAGCTGGATCTGAAGAAATAACGAGTGTCTTGTGGTCATGCTCAGCTAATTTGATAGCTGTGGAACATGATGTAACAGTTTTACCAGTACCCCCTTTACCTGTATAAATTATTAACCTCAACATAACTTCAACTCAATTTCATTTTTTATTCAATGGAGTATATAGTATTTATACAAAGGATTTTTTAAAAAACCACTCAATATCAAAAAACGAATTTAGATCGCACTCTTGATACTCTGAGCAACGCGCTCAACTTCCTCTTGTGTGACCAGTGGATGAGTAGGTAATGACAAAACATGTTTGCTAGCCCAATCCGTGTTACTAAGATCGGTACTAGAGGATTGGGAAGAACTTGTTGTAGATGCTAATATCTTTTCGTAATAGGGTGTTTTATGGACAGGAGGATCATAGTACACTGTTGCACCGACTCTATCCTTAACCATTTTCTTTTGGACCATATCACGAAGGTTGTCTTTTTTAAAGGCAATTGTATAAAGATACCAATTAAGTTTCTTATCCTGAGTCTCCTTGGGTAACACGATTCCATTATCATGTGCGACAGAAGAGACCAGAGTCGTCAACAACTCTGCATTTCGTCTTCTTAAATCTAGCATCTTCTCGAGCCTATTCATTTGAACCTTAGCTATGGCAGCACTCAATTCTGGCAATCGTAAATTGAGACCGAAAATACGAGTGTCATAACCTTCTACCATGCCATGATTTCTTATCATCTTAATTTTTTCAGCAAGGCTATCGTCATTTGTCACTACCGCTCCGCCTTCTCCAGATGTTAACACTTTGCTTGCATAAAGACTAAAACAACCTAATATGCCAAAGGTTCCAGTTTGCTTATTTTTGTATTTAGACCCGAGTGATTGGCAGGCATCTTCAATTACATCAATTGAGAATTTTTCTGCCAATTCAACAATCTCGGCCATATCGGAGGGATGACCGTACAAGTGGACCGGTATGATAGCCTTGGAGTTTTTTGTAATTTTAGCCTTCAGATCTGGAATATCAACTGTATAATCATGTTTATTAACGTCTACGAATATGGGTTTTGCACCTGCTGCAATTACAGAATTTGCTGTGGCAACGAATGTAAATGAGGGCAACAAAACTTCATCTCCTTCCCCTATATTTGCCGCAAGTAATGCTGCATGTAATGCTGATGTTCCAGAGTTGACCGCCATGGCATGCTTGACATTAAGGTAGCCTTTCAATAGAGATTCGAACTCCCGTACTCTTTTTCCACCGTCTTTTGCGGCAGAGGTAAGAGCACTATCATTCAGAACGTTTATGACCTCGCGTTTTTCTTCTTCGTCTATCCAAGGCTTATTAATAAGAATCATTGGTTTATCTATGGAAGATTGCTCAGTAGTCATTGAGAGTACTCGCTGGTTATTGCGGGGTTTGGGCAAATATATGTATATGTATTTAAACCTAATTATTGTAACAAAAATAATACAATCCCTTCTCACCAAGAAAAAATAGTCTCGAAGAAACTGATATGAAACATATTTCAGTTTCTTGTTCTAAGATGAAGATTTATTGGCGACCAGACGAGAATAGTAAACCTCTCTCAATCGTTCATAGGTCTTCACCACTAAATGCAAACACTGGCTGGACTGTTGGTTCCTATCCGCTTAATACATTTTGATGTATCTTTCAAACAGGTATTCCCTAACTACACTTTACCATTCCTGACCGGAAACGTAAAAAATTTTAAATCTGAATTTTTAACCTTTTGTCGTATACTTCGATTATTTTCTGGAGTGCTTCACATTCTTCGTTGACGGCTAACAGGAATTCGGCCTCATAATTATATCTCTTTAAAAGGTTTAAGGTATAACAGAAGTCTTTATTATGTTGGCTTTCAAGATCTTCAACTTTTGGACTAAGAGACTTATCAATGGCAGACCGAACTAGACGCTGCTGAATATACAATCTGTTGTATCTACTCGTAGCAAAATACTTCCTAAATAAATTCATTCTATCTTCTCTAGTCATTTTATCGAGAACATCCTGTGTAGGAATGGTAAATTTTAACATACCCCATCAATGTACATGTATAAGGAATATAACGCAATCTCTCGAAATCTGTTCTTGGTTCTCTTAGTTGATGTCAACAGAATTATGTGCTTTTCTTGCCAACTCGAATAGCACTGATTTTCTAACCATAACTCGAGGTGGGCTCCAAATCACGAAGACCCTTCATAGAC
>JBPCNB010000498.1:0-7521 GCA_051001675.1 Nitrososphaeraceae archaeon
ATAGACATGATATTCAATAAGTTTAGCTTGCTATAAAAATATAACATTATAACTTTTCCTCGCACTCCCAAATCCTATATAGTTAGACCATTTATTGTAGAATTATTTAGTTGCTCTTCTTTTATGCGTATACTAACAGCTTCTTGTAAAATGGCGTCTATATTGTTCACCTTATCTCTAATTCCCTCCTCATCAGGTGTTTTGTTGAAGTTATTGTTTGTTGCAAATCAATTAAAGATGAAGTTAACTCGTTTGGTATGATTACCGAGATTTACAGAAACTCAAACTTTATACTGATTGACCTCTTTCTAGGTAAAAACACAAACTATGCTATACCTTATGATTTACTTAGAATGATTGCAAAGTCTTATATTTATACAGATATTCGATTATTAAAATCATAAATGGTAAAAGATTATTAATTTGGATGCAATAATATGCCCTTGGTAGTAGAGGAAGATGATATCAGTAAATTGTTGGGAAGGTGTTACATACGCGACAAACATTGAAGTCTAATAACAATAAACATAATCTTTTAACTGAAGGTGAGAGTGAAATAAAAACGATGGGGAGATTACAGTAGATGCGGAAGAATAGCAAATTAATAAAAATAAATGATGGTAATGATAATGGTTCTTCTTCTGTTTCTAATCTGAATGGTGAATCGTATAAACAGTATTGGCGTTGAAATTGCGAAAGCTACTGCGGATGCGGTATGGAACAAAATTAGATCTGGAATTATACGAGATTGTATAAGAATAGCTCGAATGGCAAAATCTCTAGAAGATGTCAATTTTATAGTCAATACTTATCTAAAATATGGCAGCACTAGTAGCGCAGAAACGCGACAGAAATATAATTAAGCCTAGAATAATTTTTAAGAATTTATGATATTGTCATATGTTACTTCCTGATTGGGCGGCTATTAGACGGTTACCCTTAGTCCACGACAGCTTTTAGAAACCACTGTTTCTAGATCTAGATCTGACTCTAAGAGATCACTGCCTCATTAGGATCTACTTTTAGACACCCCTCTCTTCTTACTTATTCGCATTCATTATAATCCTGCTGACATTTCAGTTGACATCTCCTGGTTTGTCTTTCTTGCTAATGTAAGGACTACTATGATACTCTAATGACCGCCTATTCTCGATACTGTATTTAATAAGATACCCAATATGGATAGAAAATAATTTATTTAATTCTCTCTAAAACAAGATATTCATTGTGCCAGTCAAGAACACTTTTTCCTGACCACATTAATTAATGTCTATGTATAGCTCCCATGATTGAATGATTGATAGAAGATTTTTTATGGTCCATGTCTAAACGTAAGCTAATAGAAGATCCGATAAAACTTCAACCACTGGTCAAGTTCTTTGTCAGCTCTTCTAGTTTTTCTGCATTTCAATCATATTAAATGACGATCCTATAACTTAAGAATTATAATACTAAAATTCTAGTTAATCTTCCTAAATATTTCTTTCTTCGCATGGCACTTTTCGTTTTTTTAGAGTTAGGGTGTCCTTGTTATGTCTCTAAACTAAACAAACTCACGTAATTCAAATTTTAAACGAATATTTAGACTAAGAACAAGACTACAGACAAGAAAAAAAGAAACACAACTTCCTGTTGATTAGCAAGAATAATACATGATATAAAATATAAAGAGTGTTAGGCCCGTAGAGGGGTAAAGAAAAATGAAAGCAGCAGTATTCCATGAATATAGCAGCCATCCAAATAAAGTTGTCAAGATTGAGGATATTGAAATGCCAAAAATTAAATCAAACGAGGTTTTAATTAAGGTTGAAGCTGCTGCACACAATTACGATGATCTGTGGGCTATTTTTGGCAAACCCATTGAAGTTCCATTACCTCACATTTCAGGGACTGATGTGGCAGGCACGGTTGTTGATATAGGTGAAGACGTTCAACGAATAAGAGTAGGCGACAGAATAGTATCACATGCAAACATTGCCTGTAGAGTTTGTGCATTTTGTACATCAGGAAAAGAATATGATTGTAATGATAGACTAGTCTGGGGATTTCAAACTGGTCCTCTGTGGGGTGGATTTGCACAGTATACTCATTTACCAGAAGTAAATGTAGTCAAATTACCTGATAACGTATCATTCAATGACGCCGCAGCAGTGTCTATGGTAGGGATGACCTCTTGGCACATGCTAGTTAGAAGAGCAAAAATAAAGCCAGGTCAAACAGTGCTGATTATGGGTGGAACAAGTGGAGTAGGGATGGTGGGAATACAGATCGCAAAATTATTCAATTGTACTGTTATTGCTACAGCTGGCAATCATGAAAAAATCAATAGATGCATAGATATGGGGGCCGATTATGCAGTCAATCATAGAGAACCAGATTGGTATAAGAAAGTTAAAAACATTACAAAAAGCGAAGGTGGGGGCCAGAGTAGAGTTGATGTGATATTCGAACATATCGGCCAGTCAGCATTTCCGCATGAGGTATTATTGCTAAAGATGGGTGGTACTTTAGTATCCACTGGAGCCACGACAGGATATGATTCTGTCTTAGATTTGAGACACCTTTTCTTCAGAGGAATAAACATACTTGGTTCTACATCAGCCAATAAAGCAGAGCTTGAACAAGTAATCTATTGGACAAGCAAAGGAGTAATAAAACCAATCATTGATATTGTAATGCCTTTCACTCAAATTACAGATGGACTTGAAATGATGCTTAATGGAAACCATGTCGGAAAGATTGTGAATACTCCTCAACGGTTATGAGATAAGGTATTTTGTTCCTGGTTTGGACTATAGCAACTACACTCCCAATATTCATGAGGATAAGGTGACTCCATGTATCCAAAAGTAACCACGGTCCAGCATTACATGAAGCTATTACTCTAGATACTTCTGTTTGACGGATTTTTATTCGTGCTAGGCGATATATACGGATACACAAGACATACACATACCGTACTGAATGATTACAAGGTCGGGCCCAACAATCTGGGACTATAGTAACACACCTTCTCACTTATCTTAAAATAACTACAAAACACCATTTGGTAAGAAATTTCACATCAGTGGAGCATTTGTATATGAATCCAATTCTTTGTTTTGCCACTTCAAAGGAGCTATCAAGGCCGTCAAGGGATAAATTATGCTAACAAATACCCTCTCATTTTATTTTTTTGACCCGTTACAAATACACGGCTTCATGGGATGACTACATGGGGAGTGTGACGCTCTCCGCTATCCATTAACAATGTTGAGGATGTTGTCATCTGGGTCCTTGAACCATGCTACCTTCATGGTGCCAGCGACATGGATATCACCCTCTCGTGTCATGTCTGGCATATCATAGTGTTCAAACGCAACTCCCTTTGCTTTTAGTTGTTGCACGACGCCTTCCATTTCCCCGCCGACCACCCAAGTCACGGCTGTGGCCCTGTTGGTTCCGGCATATTGCGACCTATAGACATTGATTGTAGAATTTCCACTTTTAAAGACGATCAGTTCTTGGCCTTCAACGCCAACCTGGGTCAGGCCCAGGATATCCTCATAGAATTTCTTGGCTGTCTCCAAATTCTTGACCGCGATGTTTGCAGCCGCATCTTTATTCCCTAACATATTGATTTTCTTCCCTTCCTTATTTGTCTGTAGACTATTTACTTTGCACTCTCGTTAGTCTCCCAAATACCAAAAGCATTATTTTCTGTGTCAATACAAACTGCCAAATAACCCATTCCTGGCACTGCCATTTTAGGAACGTGAACCTTACCTCCTAATTGCTTAACTTTAGAAGAATATTCGTCTACTGATTTTACATCTATATAATTAATTATCGGCTGTTGTGGACCCTGTCTTTTCATCATTCCACCACCTACTGCTTTATTTCCTTTGTCATCTGTCGTGGTTATCGTCCAGTATTCCATATCAATACCAGTTGATCCAGACCACTTTTCTATTTTCCATCCAAAGAGATCACTATAGAATTTTCTTGACCTTTCAACGTCATCTGCAGGTATTTCAAAATGAACTATTGTTGGCATATTATTATCGTATTAGTATGGCACTTAATAAGCATCTATGGGAAAAAATGTATAGTTGTAAGAAGATAATAGATTCCTGTCTAAGATGTCATCAGCATTAATGCCTAAAATGACACAATCCATACATGACCTTGATACAAGGCCCCAGGACATGAGATCGAGATATGATTACGCAAGTAAAGCCTAACCTAGACCATTGTAGTAAGCAATTACTGATCTAACTTGGCCTTGCATTCTCGACGTTATCGCACATAAATAACCCAGTAAACTGACCATGGTTGGAATTGGAGATTGACATACAAAGGCATTGATTTGTATTGATTCTGGAGAAAATGAGGGAGGAAGATAAATATTCTGTAAAGAGAAGTTTTGAAGACAATATTTTTGACAGACCGGAGACGGTGACTTCTCGGAATAATTAAACTATCTAATTTCTATATCGATATAATTATTATATATAGCTTCTTTAAATAAGTTACAAAATATCCGAATTTCAAACTCGAGATAAACTCTCATCGTTAGCGGTTGATAGAGTTACAGGAAACCACCTGATTTCAGAGACGGGGCAAATATCCACCCATCATGAAGTCAAGTAATGGACGCAACTACAGCGACAGTTGAGAAACCAAGCCAAAATAGAAAAAACACTCTCATCATCGGATGAATTCATAAAACAAATTCAATCCCTACTTTCCGAAGCTGAAAGCAACTGTTCGATATGCACTATAATACAAACAGCTGTTACTGACCCCTCTTCTTTGCTTTGGTGATGATACTCTTCGACCAGAACCTTATCCAACGGAAACGAACGATACTCTTTTAATTGAGCGAAAGAGAGAAACGATTCAATATAATTATTGTCTTTGAGGCACCTTTCAATAATCGTCCTTAGCATATCAGCCATTATCTCATGCCTTTCTCGGTATTGTTGTCATTATTTCCGCTTAGGATCGAAAATCGTACTCAATATTTCTCAGTTCACAGAGAATAAGTCAGAGGGTTAGTGACATCCAAAGAAGAATGGTCGTCGGGTGTAATTTTTTTGGATGCCAGTTATATTGAGGCAAGAAAATACCTAGGCTCTTGTTAAAGGATCGACTACGGCTAATTTAAAATATATTTAATTAAAAATAAAATAAGAATTTGAAATTAAATCATATTTAGTTAAGAAATAAATTATAATTGGAATGAAAATAAATTAGAAATAAAGGGGAAATAAATTCGTTCATTTTACGTTAAATTAAATTAAATCAAACTAAATTAAGTTAAATTAATTAAATCAGACTAACTAAATTGGTTCAGACATAATCGTCTTAAAATGAGGATAACAATTATCCCTAACTATCATGATTATCGCTTAGTATTTAAATGAAAATGCAAAATCTTTGAGCAGACTAACCCCTCTTGATATGGGTAGACGGGTCGGTAAATGACAACCATAAAGTATACTTATTCTAGAAGGATATATTTCTGCATTAATCGACATTTGCGCAAGGGTAAATATCGCTAGTTTTTAAGGGTTAGAATGAAAAAAGATCAAAAATGCAAAAAGTATGGTATACCCCACCCCTCTTTTAATGGGTAGCGTGTTATCAAAAATAGGGTCTTAGTATTTGTCTGCCGCCTTATTCTCCAATGGATAAATTTCCCTAGTTTAAAAAAGTTTTAGAAATATTGGTAACTAGAGAATGTTTATATTTCATTGATATGGCAGAGTAATCTAGAGAAATTAGGGATGAGATGAAAGAGACTACAGGCAAACTGGTTAGATGGGCTGAAATCTAGAAAAAACAATTTCATGAATGCTTCTAGTCTTAGGATATCAAAAATTAAATGTATATGAATTACAAAGCGAGGAAAATACACTTTGTGGTACTGGAATCTTGTTGATTCCGTTGATCCCGGATTGGTATCCACAGATATATGCAGTTATGGAGGACGTCCCGTGGAAGAAGGAGCAAAAGCACTAGTATGGGCTGCAACATTATCAGACAATAATCCAAATTGAGGATTTTTCTTTGACGGTAAGCCTTCTCCGGGGTAAGTTAACCCATTCTAAATTTTATTTTATCGTATTAGCCAACCAGAATAATCACATTGAGCATCATCCATTAATCTTCGTTCTATGGCAACCGAATGGTGCAAAACTACAATTTATAAAAATGCTTACAGAATTCCAAGACTGTACCAGGAACTACTGAAGCGAGGAAGCATTGGATCTAGATGCATTTCCATTTTTAATAATGTGTTTGGTTTTTAAAACCATAGAGATAAAAAACGATAAATATACCTAATAAAAATAGTTCAAATACCTAAAGAAAAGAAAAACATTTGCCTACCTAAACCTTCATCTTTATCATTGATCTCGTTGCAATCATAAATACGGCAGCCGCGAGAATACTTATGACAAGCACTTGAATATTGGTAAATGCATCTACCTGTGAAAATATCCCTGCTCTACTTATGTCAACTATATATGTCAATGGATTAATATAAAAAGCAATTGATAATGGCCCTGGTAACCCTTGTGCAGGATAAAAAGCTGTACTGACGAAAGCAAAAAACAGGAAAAGACCGTTACTAATCACATTGTACCCTTCACTACTTTTGATTTTTGTTGACAAAATTATTGTAAATGAACCAAAGAATATCGAGCCTACTACCAATGCGTATATCGTGTAGGGTATGCTCCACAATGTAATGTTTACATCCTGAAGCATTGTTGGAAGACCAATTATCATAATAGCTGCCGCGCTAGCCAAACCAATTAGAATAATTGTTATAAGATTGCCAATAATATACTGAACCCTACTAAATGGCATGACTAATAACTGCTGAAACATTCCATTTCTCTTGTCGTTCCACATAATGGCCCCAGCTACAGTACTACCATTCATCACGTTAAATCCTATCATACCGGCAGTCAAAAATGAAACATACGAGATAGATAAAGAACCGAGATTGAGACCTTCGTTTCCTATCATTGCAGAATATGCATAACCAGCTACAAAAATATAGACAACGGGAAAAGCTATCTGCCACATCAAGAACATCTTGTCGATTGCGGCGAAAAGGTTTCTATATACTAATAATAGTATGTTGTATGCCGACATTATTATTGAGTACTTTATTGCCATCATTTTCTTACTTCACTCGTTGAATCGTGATTCTCGACTATTGACAGGAAAACTTCTTCTAGTGATGGTGGATTTATAGTTATATTTTCTATTTGTAAACCATATTTGGAAACATGTTGCAATATCTCTGAGATAACCTGCTCAGTGTTGGTAACTCTAATTGTTACGGTGCGCTTTCCATCGCTTATAATCGAATTATTATCACTACTATTTTTGCTTATCGTACTTTTTAGCAGGTCAACAAAGGATTTATTCAGTATATCCTTAAATATGATTTCAATAGTTTTAGATCCTCCCCCACATTTCTGTATTAGTCCTGTTGGTGTATCGAAGGCTATTATTTTCCCC
>JBPCNB010000499.1:0-17336 GCA_051001675.1 Nitrososphaeraceae archaeon
AATAAAATTAATAATGTCCTGAATATGATCTGTTGCCCGAGGATATTTGTCAGCCTGCAAGACATTAAGGGATTTAAAATCCAAAAAATACTCATTGATATATCTTTGTGCTATTTGCCCCGGAGAAACGCCTTCCTTTCTAGCCCGGTTTATGATTTTGTCGTCTATATCTGTGAAATTCTGAATGTATTTCACATTATATCCCTTAGAAATCAAGTATCTACGTAAGACGTCAAAGAAAATTATTGTCCTGGCATGGCCAACATGTGAATCGTCATAAACTGTGACTCCGCAAACATACATTTGTACCGTCTTGTTAGTTGGAGATAACAGCTCTATACTATTAGAGAGAGTATTGTACAGCTTCAAAACTTTGTCCTCCTATGAAACTTTTAGCGTTTATTCAATCTTCTCATGCTACATGCTACAGGTCTAGATAAATGTCGTTTTTCTGAACGATCACTTTATGGGTTGCTAATTTTACCCCTTTGAGATAATCCAAAAGTTCACCTGTTTTGATATTATAATGCCAAGAATGCAAGGGGCATTCAACCACCTCGCCGTCCACTCGGCCCGGTGCAAGAGAGCCGTCCTGATGTCTGCATAAAGCGTCTATGGCATAGTATTTTCCTTTAGTATAAAATATGGCTATTCTAGCATCATTTACTTTGACCTCCTTTCCTTTATTTTCTTGAATTTCGTCTCTGCGAGCCACCTTATGCAATACCATTTTCCTCTTGTGTTGGTCTTTATCTTATTTTATCTTTTTGTGCCTCTAAACCCTGTATACTAATGGTCAATTAGCCATCCTTTCTAGACCAACCGGATTGGGTCAAAAAGATCCCTTGTAGGCTTTTTGCACACCAGTGAGCCTATCTAAGGTTATTTTCATCGCTTCGACACCGTACCGAGCAACCTTTCTATCTATACGACGTGGAACTTTATATAACCTATTTTTTAATCTGCCATGGAATCTAGCAACAAAAAGAATGGACAAAAGTTGGTTAGCAAAAGACAAAGACATAACTTCAGAGGGATGACCTTCCCCACTCACCAAGTTTATTACCCTACCCTTTCCAATAAGGTAGATTTTTTTTTCCCCCAGACAGAATTTATCAACGGTTGGTCTAACGGGCGCTGGACTAGAGTCTAACTCATAAAGGCAGTCAATATCTATTTCGACGTCAAAATGTCCAGCGTTGGCCAATATCGCACCTGATTTCATTTTTTTGATATGTTCTTTTCTAATTACTTTGATTTGGCCAGTACAAGTAATAAATATATCACCAGTATCTGCAATGTCGGCTAACCTTTTTACAGCATATCCGTCCATATGTGCCTCCAGTGCTCTAATACTATCAATCTCAGTTATCGTTACTATTCCTCCCATCCCTTTTGCCTTGCTTGCTACACCTTTCCCTACCCATCCATATCCGCACACGACCACATTTTTGCCCGCTATAAAAATCCCTGTAGCCCTCATCAGCCCATCAATAGTACTTTGCCCGGTGCCATATCTATTATCGAATAGATACTTGGTAAGGGCGTCATTTACACCGACCACAGGGTATAGTAAGGTTTTTTTTTCTTGCAATACTCTTAGGCGCGCTATCCCGGTTGTAGTCTCCTCTGTCCCGCCAATGATGCCCTCCCACCTAAGGTTACACGCACTAACATGCAGTTCAGCACCATCATCGGTGACAATATGCGGATTAAAACTTAGAACTTTCTTCAAGCAATCTTTGTAGTCTTTATCATCTTGTCCGCGCCAAGCATATATGGACAAACCTTGCCGAGAGAGAAATGCAGCTATATCGTCTTGTGTGGAAAGTGGATTGGCAGAGCAGGCAGCAATTTCGGCCCCAAGGTCCCTTGCCGCCATCAAGAGAACAGACGTCTCTTTGGTTATGTGCAAACAGAAACCAAGCCGATATCCTCGTAGGGGCTTTCTATCAATATTCTTTTCCCTAATTTTTTGGATTATTCCCATATGGTCTTGAGCCCAAAGAAATGATAATTCACCTCTTGTCGCAGATCCCGTTTTGGCAACATTGCTTGTCAATTATGACAAAGGGTTCTATAGTCATGATAAGTTATAAACATGACAATATTATGGATTTAGGTCATCTACCTCGCGATTGCAACAAAAACTCACTTAGCAACTCTGTATTATTATTTCTGAAGTCCAATGTGATTTGTGAGTAGAAAAATAATATAAGACAAAAATACAATATCATAATTGGGTCTATATTGAGCGAGCTCATATCAATGATATTTGCATCAAATTGAGTAAGGTATCGAAAAAAATTTGACAACTTCTAAAAGATTTAATCTCCACCACGGGAAAACAATACCACAGAAGAATAAGGAAGAGTCGCCAACGGTAGCGAACGTTTCTGACAATGTAGCCAAGTCCATCTACCTTGTTTTCAGCTAAATACTTCCCTTGGACGAAAAGGACAACAAACTGAAATTGATAGGGCTAATATATGAAAGATAGTACCATACACAGAGGTGCCATGATTGGTCGCTTCCAACCATTTCACAACGGACACCTAATTCTCGTTAGACAAATTCTCAAGGAGTGTAACGAAGTTTTAATTGTGGTTGGTAGTGCCCAATTTAATTACACCTTCGCAAACCCTTTCACAGCTGGAGAAAGAATATTAATGACACGTATGGCGCTAGTGAAGGGCGGGCTCGATGTATCGAAAATTTTCATCATCCCACTGATCGACGAAGAGGATAATGCGAGGTGGTTTTCCTTGTTACTTTCAATGCTACCCCCGTTTGATATTCTGTACTCCGGTAATAATTTAGTCCTTGCCCTTGCTTCCCCTCATAAAGAAGTTCGAACCCCGAGATTTATAAGGAAAGAACAATACAATGGTTCCTATATCCGGAAAAGAATTCTAAGAGGAGAGGAATGGAGTAATCTAGTATCAGATGCAGTTTTCGATTTCATTTGTGGAATAGATGGTATAAACCGCGTTAGGGTATTAGCGAAGCATGAAAATGTCGGAAGCTCGAAGTCAATTGATTTGCAGAAGGGATATTATCGTAAGTGGTAAATCAGCGATGCTGATAGCACCGGTAAAATCTGTAACCTCCGGGAACGTGGGTAGACGGCCGACCTGTGGCATAAGAAAGCCTATTAGGCTGTATCTCCACCATGACTAGACCACTACGTTCGTGTCCTATTTGTCCCCACTGTGGTTGTAAAAAGTTCAGAAAACTAAATCAATTACAAGAGTTTGCTTTGATTTGCTGTATCCGATGTGGATGTAATCTCAAAATTTGAGCAAATTACAGATAGACGATATAATCGCATTGCAATGCAAAAAGTCATTGGAAATATAGCGGCATGATATCTGAATCATGTGTCTACCTCTGAACTTTTATCTGGAGCCGCCTCACACAATTCTAGTAATACACCGTTCAGTGACTTGGGATGGATGAATGTGATTTTTCTTCCATACGACCCGGTCCTCAATTGTCCCAAAATCTTCATTCCATTTACCGCAGCCCTACTTACGTCTTGTTCTATATTGTCCGCCGTTATTGCAATATGATGTATTCCTTCACCGTGCTGTTCTAAATACTTAGCAATAGGGCTACTTTCTTCAGTCGGCTCCATTAGCTCGATCCGAGTATCTTCAAGATTGATCATGGCAACTCTTACTTTCTCATTCCCAACGACTTCAACTTCTATATTATTAGTATCAAAAATTTTCTGATAATTCTTGATTGCCCCATCTAGGTCATTAACGGCTATCGCTACATGGTCTATCCGCATGATTGCTTCAGGTCGATTATAAGTAGGCCGCCAATATAATATTTATTTTATCCTAGCTTAGACAGAAAGCGTTTAACGTCATAGGGGGTGCCACAAACTCTCGTAGTTATATAGAGAGATTTATTTTTTAGAAAGATATCTTTGGCTCGAAAGTACCAAAAATGGCTCTGAATGAATTACTAATCTCGCCTAATGTTGCTTTGTTCTTCACCGCATCAATTATATATGGCATCAAATTTTCGTCTTGTTTTTCAGCTGCTTTTTGAAGTGAGCTGAGGGAATATTCAAATTTCGTTCTGTCTCGAGATTTCCTAAATTCGTTTAGTCTGTTCTTCTGTCTCGCCTCTATCTCCGTATCCATGACATTTAATTTCGGTTCGACATTTTCAGAGTCTTGAAATTTATTGACGCCAACAATTGTCCTCTTTTTGCTGTCAATTTCTTTTTTCATATTGTATGCATTAGTTCTGATCTCCTCTTGGAAGAAGCCTTTTTCTATCGCCGCGAGGGCACCACCCATTCTCTCTATTTTCTTGAGGTATTTCTGAACCTCTTCCTCTATTCTGGTTGTAAGATATTCCACATAATATGAGCCCCCGATTGGGTCTACGGTCTTAGCTACCCCGGTTTCAGATGCTATTACTTGTTGGGTTCTAAGGGCTATCTTAACTGATTCTTCGGTCGGTAGTGCAAGAGCTTCATCCCTTGAGTTTGTATGCAAAGACTGACATCCTCCAAGGACAGCTGCCATAGCTTGAGAAGTAACCCTAATTACATTGTTGTCGACTTGCTGTGCAGTAAGGGATTCACCGCTTGTTTGCACATGAAATCGCAAGTGCCAAGATTTAGCATTCTTGGCGTGGAATCTTTCTTTCATTATATTCGCGTATATCCTGCGGGCTGCTCTGAATTTTGCTATTTCTTCAAAAAACTCCATAGTACAGCAATAGAAAAATGAAAGACGTGGAGCGAAGTCATCAACATTTAGACCTTTGTCTACGCATGTCTGAATGTATTCCACGGCATTAGCAAACGTAAAGGCAAGCTCTTGAATGGCATTAGAACCAGCTTCACGCATATGATATCCTGAGATGCTTATGGGATACCATTGTGGGGCTTCTTTAAAGCAGTACTCAATCATATCACCAATAAGTCTCAACGAAGGTTTTGGAGGATATATGTAAGTATTCCTCGCGATATATTCCTTTAAGATATCATTTTGAGTCGTACCCCTAATCTGAGATGGGGAAACGCCCTGGGCATTGGCCACTGTGACGTAGAGTGCTAACAGGGTTGATGCCGTCGAATTAATGGTCATGGAGGTACTGACCTTGTCTAATGGGATGCCATCGAAGCATGTCAACATGTCATCAATAGAACTTATTGCCACTCCAGTCCTTCCGACTTCTCCCTCAGATTGCTGGTCGTCAGAGTCTCGACCCGTTTGCGTAGGGAGGTCAAATGCTAATGATAATCCTGTCTGACCATGTTCGAGTAAAAACTTGAATCTCTTGTTGGTTTCTTCAGCACTTCCAAATCCACTGTATTGTCTCATAGTCCAAAGCCGCTCTCTGTACATGTTGGGGTACAGTCCTCTAGTGTACGGGAACTTGCCAGGCTCCTCATTGTCAGCATTTTTAGACGCTATTTTCCTAGAATAGAGTCGCTTCACTGGAATACCAGAATCCGTTTTTATAGAATCTGTAGACATCGATCATCGCTCACCAGGACATAGTACGGATAACTTCTTCCGCTGCCTCGAACGGATCTGTCTTCTTATTTACAAGCTTCTCTATGAAATCATAGTACTTGTTATTCTTATCCAACATTGAAGAAACCTTCTGTTCGATGCTATTTAAAACCATATCTCTTAATTCGATTTCCAATTTCTTCTTTTCATTTTCTTTTCGATTTGAACTTCTCTGCTTTATTATCTGATCAATAATTAACGCAACTTCCTTGATTCCTTTGCCGGTTTTCGCTGAAACCTTAACTACACGTGGCTTTTTTTTAGTGTCTGAGATAAATTCAAAGATTGATTGGTACAATGCGCCTGCTCCGTCCAAATCTCCTTTATTTACTATGCAAAGATCTCCGACTTCAGTCAGACCTGCCTTAATATTTTGAATGTTGTCACCTGTATATGGTGTAAAGATTACCCCGGTTATATCGACTAGCCTGGAGATCTCAGTCTGGACTTGTCCTGCCCCTACGCTTTCAATTAGTATGAGATTATAACCAGCAGCGTCCAATATTCTAATTATATTTCTAAGTGACCTTGAAACGCCGCCAAAAGATCCACGGGACCCAATACTTCTCATAAAAACTCTATCGTCACTAGTAACGGATTGCATCCTTACTCTGTCACCCAAAATAGCCCCCCCGGTTATCGGACTTGTGGGATCTACTGCCAAGATGGCGACGGAATATCCTATAGCATGGAACTCAGGGACTAGTTTACCTATTAGGGTGCTTTTTCCAGCGCCACCCGAACCAGTAAATCCAACCGTCATTGCATTTCCTGTTCTTCCGAAAATGGCTTGGATTATGGCCCGGGATTCGATTTCGTTATTATCAACAATAGAAATTGCTCTGGCTATGGATCTTCTGTCAGCCTGCAGCAGACCCTTTATTATATCAGGTGCCTCAACAGATACCATTCAATTAGACTTGAATCTGATTCTATTTTGGACCTTATTAAGTTGTGGGTACCAAGCACAGAAGGTAATATAGCGAGGAATTGAAAACATTCCAACTGAGAACTCTCTAAGTTATAATAAACATTTTAAGCCCCGCCAATGGAGGAGATACCGATGTCTGCGCAACAGGAACAGTCGAAAAAAAATGCGAACCCGATTCGAGTGTTGGTTTCTAAATTAGGACTTGACGGCCACGATAGAGGTGCACTTGTGATTTGCAGAGCTCTTAGAGATGCTGGCTTTGAGGTCATCTATTCGGGCCTCTTCTGTACTCCTGAGCAGGTGGCAAAGATAGCGGTGGAAGAAGACGTCGACGTTGTTGCCATGAGCCTTTTAAATGGAGCCCATCTCACAATTTTTCCAAAGGTAGCCAGATTGCTAAAAGAGAGGGGGGTCAACGACATATTGATAGTTGGTGGTGGTATTATTCCCGAACAAGACAAGAGAATTTTGGAGGAGCAAGGGATAACGGGCAATTTTGGTCCCGGAACCGCATTGTCTGCAATAATAGATCATATCAATAAAAATGTGGGGAAATCAGACAATTAAGCATTGGAGTCATTGGAGGAAGACGACCACATCATCTCACGCATTTCTCTGCCGACCTTTTCTATTTGGTGATTTTCGATACTATTCATGTATTTGTTAAAAGAAAGTTTGCCATCCTTCTTGTAGGTGCTTATCCACTCCTCTGCAAATCGACCCGATTGAATCTCTTTTAATACTTCTCTCATTTTTTCTTTCACAGAACTATCGACTATGCGTGGTCCCCTACTAAGACCTCCATACCTGGCTGTTTCGCTAACGCGATTGTACATTCCGGCTATTCCATACTTTTGGATAAGATCCACTATAAGTTTCAATTCGTGGAGGCATTCAAAATATGCGACTTCCGGCTGATATCCAGATTCAACTAAAGTTTCAAACGCATTCATAACAAGCGCGTGTGTGCCGCCACATAAGTCTGCTTGTTCACCAAACCAATCAGTTTCGACTTCCTCCTTGAAAGTCGTTTGAATCACCCCGGGCCGTGTACTTCCGATAGACTTTGCCATCGCTAAAACCCTTTTCCAAGCTTGTTTAGACCTGTCTTGATGAACGGCAACCAGTGAGGGTGTACCAAAACCTTCTTCGTAAAGCTCGCGAACCCTTTGGCCGGGCCCCTTGGGCGCAACCATAATAATATCGATATCATTGCATGGTTGGATCCACTTCCAGTGAATAGCTGCCCCGTGTGAAAAGCTTAAAGCTTTACCTTCATTCAAATGCTCAGCAATGTGTTTTGTATACGCTGTCGATTGCTCCATATCCGGGATTAGAACATGAACAATATTGGCCAGTTCTGCAGCCGCGTCTATCTCCATAACCTTGTGCCCTTCTTTTTCTGCGATAGCCCAACTGTTCCCTCCTTTTCGTAATCCTACTATAACATCAAGTCCCGAATCCCTCATATTACTCGCCTGAGCACGCCCCTGAATACCATAACCGATTACCGCTATCCTCTGACCTTGGATAGCATCCATCGAAACATCCTTATCAAGCCATTTCTTTGCTTGCATATTGCTTGGTATCAAATAACGCCCATATATGAGGATATAGCATCTAACCGTTGAGACAATGCTCAAGGGGACAAATTAGCGACATCGGATTGAAATAAGGTTCAACTGGAGCTCGCACAAATCCCGTCACAGTCACTAATTCTCCCATCCACTAAAATTCCTGAATACACGCCAATACCTCAGTCTCTATACGGGAATTAGTACATTAGATCAATGACGGCTCTGGTGAATTCCAATGTTGACAAATTGCCCCCAATATCAATTGTTTTCTTATTTTCCATTAATAATTTCTTTATGGCATACTCCACCTTCTGTGCTTCTTCAATAACAACTGTATCACCATTTTTCTCCCCTAGCCATTCAAGCATCAATTTGGAAGATAGAAGAATTGATGAAGGGTTAGCAATATTCTTACCTGCGATATCAAAAGCCGCCCCATGGACTGGTTCAAATAACCCAAACTCATCCCCTATATTACATGCTGGTCCCATCCCTATACTTCCAGCCACCTGTATCGCCTCATCTGATAGGATATCCCCAAATAGATTCGTGGTTAATATAACATCATAATCATCTGGATTACGGATAAGGTTCATTGCACAGGCGTCCACGTATTGTTCTGTGAACTCGATTTCTGGGAAATTTTTTGACACGATTCTGCACGTCCGTGCAAATAATCCGTCACCTCTCCGGAGAACGTTTGCCTTATGGACAGCAACGACTCTCTTTTTTCTATTTCTTTGAATGCAAGTGCTAAAAGCATACTTGGCGATCCTACGGGACGCTCTTTCCGAGGTGCGCCTTAGACTTATGACAGTATTATCGTCAGCCTCAAATTCCCAGCCCAGATACAGATCCTCGGTGTTTTCCCTCACAATTACTAGATCTATTGTGTCGGAAATAGCTTTTAAATTAGGATACGATTTCACAGGCCTAACGTTAGCGTACAAATCCATTGTTTGTCTTAAGACTAGAACTACATCAGCAGCACTTTCTCCTACAGGACCCTTCAAACAGGCGTCGGATTTTTTTATCGCTTCTAGCGCATGATCCGGCATTGCCTTTCCAAATCTAGATATTGCTACATCTCCTGCGTCTATCTTTTCTATGTCGAATTTTGCTGCTGAATTGGCACTTATGGCCTCTAGTAATAAGTTTGCAGAATGTGCCAACTCAGGACCTATCCCGTCGCCTCCAACTAAGGCAATATCGTATTTGGTCAAGCTCGAGTCCTCATCTCAAGAATCTAGTCTAAGTTTTGGGAAATAGAACTTTTCGTAGCATTACTTTGTTTATCGCGTCCATCATTGCTTGAACCGACGCTACAACCACATCTTCCCCGGCTTTTCGTGCAGAAACAACGTTTCCATTTTTGTCCTCTACTTTAACAGAGACCTCTGCTAATGCATCAGATCCGCCGGTAATGGAATCGAGCTTGTATTCTCTAATTTTGACATTTGCGATTTCGCCTGCGATCTTTTGTATAGCCTTTAACGCGGCGTCTACTGGCCCGACCCCGATTTCAGAGGCGATCAAATCCTTACCATCGGTATTTAGTCTAATAACTGCTGTGGGAATAAGATTCATCCCCGTAACGATGTGAAAATCATAAAGCTTGAACTTTTCATCAAATTTGCTATTTTGCAACACTTCTCCAGCTATAGAAAGCAGCTCAGCAGTGCTTATCGATTTACCTTTGTCTGCCAAATTCTTCTGCTTCTCAACAATTTTATGAAGTTGTTCGTCTGTGCATTCTATACCGAAATCTTCAAGCATCGCCCGTATGCCGTGAGCCCCAGCGTGTTTTCCGGCCTGAAGCCATCTTTTTCTGCCGACCATCTCTGGATCGATGGGCTCATAGGTCAACGGATTGTTCAGTATACCGTGTGTGTGAATACCTGATTCGTGTCCGAATGCGTTCTCCCCAATAATAGCTTTATTCGCCTGTACAGCTATCCCCATGATGTTAGAAACTGACTTGGAAGTCTCGTAAAGTAATTTTGTTTCAATGTTATGTCCCTTTTTGTATAAACATTGCAATGCCATTACAAACTCCTCAAGGGAGGCATTGCCTGCTCGCTCACCTAGACCGTTTACTGTTACATGTGCGCATGTAGCTCCTGCATTTATTCCCGCAATAGAATTGGCCACAGCTAGACCAAAGTCGTTATGACAGTGCAAACTTATTGGGACACTAATCTGCTCCTTTATAATTCCGACCAGGTTAGAAATGAACTCCGGGGTAGCATATCCGACAGTGTCTGGAATGTCTATCCTATCTGCACCAGCCTCTCCTACTGCTCTGAAGACCTTGGTTAAGAAAGTCATGTCTGACCTCGTGGCATCCTCTGCGGAAAATTCTACCTGCAACCCATGGGATTTAGCATACTCGACAGCACTTACTGCCTTTTGCATCACCTCCTCGGGAGCCATCTTTAGTTTATATTGCATGTGGATATCAGAGGTTGCGATAAAGGTATGCACGTAGCTTAGGTCACAATCCATCACCAAGTCAATATCTGAATTAAGGGCCCTTGCCAGACCGCAGATCTCGGCCTTTAATCCTGACTTTTTGATGCTCTTTATTGCCTGTACCTCCCCGTGCGAAACAATAGGAAAACCAGCTTCTATGGCATCTACTCCCAATCTGTCGAGTTTGATCGCTATCTGCAGTTTTTGTTCAGGAGTTATGGATACACCTGGGGATTGTTCTCCATCTCTAAGAGTAGTATCAAAGATCCTAACTTTAGTACCTGTATCAACCATTCACATTTCCTCGCCTCGTGGCAGAGCGGAAACGCCGGTTCTTGCTAGTTGGATAATTCCGAAGGAATAGACAAGGTTTTTGAATGCATCAATTTTGTCAGGTGTTCCTGTAATTTCTACCATTATGGTATCTTTGGCTACGTCCAGTATATTTGCTCTAAATATGGATGCATAGTTTGTAATCTCAATTCGAGATGCTGGCTCCTCCGCCTTCATCTTTATTAAAGCTAGTTCTCTATATACTGTCTTGGAAGTGTCTAGAACTTTCACTTCAACTACGTCTATTAACTTTCTAAGTTGCTTTACTAACTGATCTAAAGTCCTTTCATCGGTTTTGGTGGTGATAGTCATGCGTGAAAGATCTATTTGTTCAGTTGAACCCACAGTTATGCTTTCGATGTTAAAGCTTCGTGCTCTAAATAAGTTGGTTACCCGGAACAAAACACCGGGCTTGTTCTCGACAAGTGCTGCTACTATATGCCACGACTCGGCATAATCTTGCGAGAAAGGGCTTGATGCTTTTGATGCTCCTGTCATTACCTCTTACGCCCCTGTTATCATGTCCTTAAGGCCAGTCCCAGGGGCCACGAACGGATAGACGTCTTCCTCAGGATCGATTGTGACATCAATTACAGTTGCCGCCTCAGTTTTCAATGCAGTCTTAAGGGCACTTTCAACTTCGTCTATAGACTGTGCTCTAATTCCCTGCGCACCATATGCTTCCGCGATCTTCACATAATCAGGACAATTTTTTTGGTGAACTCCCATATATCTTCTCTTATAAAAAGTTCTCTGCCACTGTGCCACCATTCCCAACATTTGGTTATTCATCAAAAAGACTATAACAGGTAGTTTTTCTAATACTGATACCGCAAGAGAGTTTTCGGTCATATTAAAAGATCCATCGCCGGCGATGTCCACCACCGTTGACTGAGGTTTTGCTGCTTTAGCCCCGATAGATGCCGGAAAACCAAAACCCATGGTTCCTAATCCAGTAGAGCTAAAAAATGTTCCCGGGGATATGACATCAAAATGTAGAGAAGCCCACATTTGACATTGGCCCACCTCTGTCGTTACTATGGCATCTTCGGGTAAAATTTCTCTTAACTTTTTCAAGGCCTTCTTGGCTGTCAATTGTCGGGGATAATCCTTTATGGTATCAGCATAATAGTCAATAAGTTCTTTTCTCCGTATCAACCAGGCATCATCATTGTCTCTTTTTGTAATTGTGAGTTTGGTAAGCATTTTAACGGCGCTCCGAAGGGATGACTTGACATCTCCGATAACAGCAATATCTACTGACTTGTTTTTGCCAATTTCCGCAGGATCAACATCCAGATGAATGATCGTCATTCCCTTTCCAAACTCGTCAAATCTTCCAACTGATCTATCAGAAAATCGGGCTCCAACCGCAATTATACAATCAGCTTCGATAATTATCTTATTCGCCTCGGCATGCCCATGCATTCCAATTGGGCCGACCGCTAGTGGATGGTTTTCAGGAAATGATCCCTTGCCCTTGAAAGTTGTAACCACTGGAGCCATTAATATTTCTGCAAATGCCTGCAGCTCTGAGAAGGCTCCAGAAAGAATTACTCCACCCCCTGCCATAATTATAGGCCTTTCCGCTTGGAGCATTGCCTTGACAGCTCTTTCCAACTGGGATAAATCCGCATCTACAATGGGATCATATCCTCTTACCTTAATGAGATCAGGAAAAGATATATCTTCTCGTACCTGCTGGACGTCCTTGGGAATGTCAATGAGAACAGGTCCTGGCCTTCCACTCTCTGCGATATAAAACGCCTTTTTTACCGCTTCTGGAATTTCGGCTGCGGCTCTAGGTTGAAAGGCATATTTCGTGCAAGGGTTAGAAACACCTATTATGTCTGTTTCTTGAAAGGCGTCTTTGCCTATCATCGCCAATGGAACTTGGCCAGTAACAGCGATCATTGGTGAGGAATCAGCATAAGCCGTAGCTATTCCGGTAATAAGGTTAGTCGCTCCTGGTCCAGAAGTAGCAAAGCAAACTCCTGCTTTCCGCTTTATTCTCGCGTAACCGTCGGCCATGTGAGCAGCAGACTGTTCATGTCTTACTAGGATATGACGTAGGTTTGCATCAACCAGAGCATCGTACATCGGCAAATTAGCACCCCCAGGCAGACCGAATACTACATCGACCCCCTCTTTTTCGAGCGCCTTGATGAGCGCTTCTGCACCTGTCATTTCCAAGTTTTCAATAATCACCACTTTAGGTTATTTTGACAATACTTGTTATAGAATCTATAACACGCTATCCTGGTAAATCCAACGTTCGGAAATGAAAAGCGCCGATAACTATGGAATATACCATACCCACGCTGCGAATACGGCAAGATATTTTCTTAATAAGGACTTCTGCGATTTAACTAATAAATACTTTGTTGATTACGTTGTCGAATTTAATGTGATTCAATTGTATCCTCCTTGGGTGTCTCAATTTGACTACCTTTGAGGAATTCCTCATATGCTTCTTGTTCATTTGCATTTCCATGAACTATGGATCTTACGGCTTTGATCATAGATACAGGATGATTTGATTGCCAGATATTTCTTCCCATATCAACTCCTGATGCTCCATCTTGTAAGGCGTCATATGCCAATCGTAGGGCTTCTGATTCTTGGGATAGCTTTTTGCCACCTGCTATTATGACTGGAACAGGACATCCTTCGACAACCTCTGCAAAGTTCTCGCAGTAATATGTCTTCACTACATGTGCCCCCATCTCAGCAGCTATCCTGCATGCCAGCCCCAAATATCGTGAGTCCCGATTCATCTCCTTTCCCACAGCTGTAACAGCGAGAACCGGTATACCAAATTTTTCTCCCATATCAACGAGTTTAGAAAGGTTAGTTAGCGTTTTATGCTCGTATTTGCTTCCTACGAAAATTGAAAGTGCAAGACATGCAACATTTAACCGAATGGCCTCCTCAATTGAAGCAACGATACTTTCATTGGAAAGATCTTCTCCGACAATACTAGTCCCACCTGAAACTCTCAAGACAATGGGTATGTTAACAGTGGGGTTGACTGAAGTCCTCAAAACACCTCTTGTTAGCATGAGAGAATCGGCGTAAGGCAAGAGAGATTTTATAATTCTCCTTGGCACTCTCAATCCATCGGTAGGACCAAGAAAATAACCGTGGTCCACAGCTAGCATAACGCACCGGCTATCCTCCGGCTTAATTATTCTGGACATTCGATTTCTCAGGCCCCAGTCCATCGATCTATCAACTTCCCGACATGACCTTAGGATTTATAAGTTTATTCTCTTATGGAGTGATTATAACTTTCATTGAATCCTTTGCCTCATGCGCGCACTGGATTGCTTCTCTCGCCTGTTTGAGGTTAAATCTGTGAGTTATTATCCAGTCTGCGTCTATTCTCTTGCTATCCAGTAACCCGCAAGCCTGATTTGTTTCAATCTCAGATGTGGCATAAGTGGGGACAACTGAGAATTCATTTGAATATAACATTGACGCATCCAAGGTCATTTGTGTTCCCTTGGTTGGAACACCGAAGATCAGAATCTTTCCCCCTCGTCGAGTTAGACCAAAGGCCTGAATAATCGCCTTTGGACTACTCGTTGCAATGATGGATAAATCTACGCCCCGATTGTTTGTCGCGTTTTTGATTATGCCATCGACATTTTGTTGTTTGCCAATATTGAGGACTTCAACTGGGCAGTGCTTATTGGCTAATTCCAATCTAAACTGGTTGATATCGATAAGAAAAATCTTTCCACTACCTAGAGACAGAGCCAGAAGAACATGCATGATACCCGCAGGCCCAGCTCCAAAAACAGCAATATCGTCCCCTTGTTGAATATGACATTTGTTTAGCCCTCTTATACAACAGGCTAGTGGCTCTATCAGGGCCGATTTCTCAAATGACATGGTTGGTGGAAGTTTTATGACGCCCCCACGTGAAACATTCCATTCAGGTACCAGAATCTTTTCTGACAGCCCACAAGGTTCTAGGTTACTGGAATGAAACATTTTACACATGGTGTAATCTCCATGCCGACAATAATGACAAGCATAACACGGGACATGGTGATGAACGAAAACTCTGTCTCCGATTGAGAATCCTGAAACCGAATTCCCTACTTCCACTATTTCGCCACCTGGCTCATGACCCAGCCTGCCAGAGGACATACCATAATTACCGTATACCTTTTCAAGGTCAGAACCACAGAGGCCGCATGCCTGCATATTCACCAATAGATCGCCATTTCCAACCTTTGGGGGTGCCAACTCACTGACGGATACTGTTTTGTTATCCCCTATGAAGACAGCTTTCAACCGTAATTTTTCAACATATACCCATCTATAAACATGTCACAAACAGTCTGTTTTTACAAGTCGTGATTACGAGGAAAGTATCATCGTAATCAGACAGTAAATTGTATTGTTTATGTTCAATCATATTTTTTGGGCTTTTTCATAAAAATCTTCCTACATCCATCACAGCAAAAGAAGAAAATCTTTCCCTTGTGTTCGTGAGACAATGCCAAGTCCTGTTTCAACTCTATACCACAAACCGGATCTATAGGCACACGCAGTTAAGCGAAAAAGATCTATATATGGTTATCAGGTCTAGTAAAAAGAAAAAAATAGCGGAATGGAAGTACAAATGCCTTTCTGGTTGACTAGACTGAATGAACGTCGAATTAATATTCTTACCATTTTTCGTCAAAGCTTTTTGACATCTGTGTTTTTGGGATCGTTTTGAGCTCCAAATTTTTATTGTGATGTCCTATCCGTCGACCGAAATAATTTGTGGTAAATGTGGTACTACGATACTAAGAATAATAAACCTCAGGCCCATAAGAGACATTTTAAGAAGCTATGATGGAAAATGCAAAACCTGTGGAAACACCCTAAATCCAGCTGACTTTACAATAGAGATCGAAAAGATATAGGACGCAAAAAACCCTATTGGAACAGCGGTACCATCATGCTTACTGCCAAGAAAAGACTAGTAACGCGAGAGTAGTTTACAGTTGCCGCCATTGCAGGAACAACAGCATCGCTATTTTCATAATTCTTTTTCAGTTCTCTAATAGCTTTCAAAGCATATGGAATAGATACGAGGCATCCAACTGAGTAAATACTGGTAAAACTGGCTAGTGTCCCGAGAATTATCATGGCATATACTGTAATTACGAGAATCGAAAAAATTCTGTATGCACTCCTTTTTCCGAGCATTATGATAAGAGTCCTTCTGCCACCCAAACGATCAGCGTTATAATCTGGAAAGGAATTTACAAGCAACACTGAAGAAGACAACATTCCAATTATTGTCCCGATAAACACGGCAGGAAATTCTATGAATGATGTTTGAACGTAAAAAGATCCAATAACTATTAGCGACCCTTTGATACCTACGAATAGTTCCGCCAATCCATAATTGACAACTTTTGTTGAGTAAAAGAAAATCGCGAAAACTGCGAAGGCAAGTATGAACGCGATAATGGGTCCCCGAACAGTTACAAAATAGGCTCCGATGAGGACACCTATCACCAAAAAAAGGATTGCTGCTTTGTATACAGTTTTCGGGGAAAGTACGTTTTCTGGTATAACTCCGGTGCCTCCACTGAATTTAGTCCTTTTGGTAATCTTGTCTATCCCCCTCTTGTAATCCCAATAATCATTCAATAGATCTATACTTGCGTGCAGGCTAAATACCCCGACCATAGTCAAAATAGCATAGCCAAGATCAAATGACGAGTATCTCGAGGAAGCAAGAGTTATGCCATTGGCCGACGCAATTAGCGAGGCTAGGAGAAACTTTATTCTCATAGCCCTGAACCAAATTGTGATCAATCCTATTTTATCTTCGCATTAGTATTTTGCATATATGCCTTTGCGCTTTTCTTCAACAACCTCTCCTAAAATATATATAGATAAGAACTTATATCGATGCAGGGCATCGAAATTTGACTAAAAATTTCGCCTCCAATAGACGCCGCTGAATTTGATGCGCAAAAAAATGTGAAGAAAATAATTATTGAATTCCTATGCCGACACCGAGACAAAGGATTCTCCTCTAAAGAAATTTCCCAGGTATTATCTTTGAGCGAAGAAGATATCAATTATACGATGCTGAAACTAGGTTTGTCAGATTTTCTATTTGAGCTGACCAAAGGGTTGACACGGAAGGGCAACAATTCAACTCTAGAAAGGACAAGATTCAGAATAGAGGATGTAACTGTGAATGGAATAACTTACTATCGCTGCTTAAAAGTTGATTTAACAGCATGAATGGAAAAGTATCGTTACAAATACTAGTTGTATAATATTCGAGACAATACGTTTATGGCATTTCAAGTTATTATTCAAAAGGACGATCATATTGCGTAATGTTCGGAATTTGTCAAAGGAAGCGAGTACTCTGCAGGATTCTCTCCACACAAACCATATTGGTAAGAAGGTAATGTGGTTCAGAAATTTGTCATCAACGCAGGAATATGC
>JBPCNB010000500.1:0-1887 GCA_051001675.1 Nitrososphaeraceae archaeon
TAGATGGGACTGGTATCTGGGCGCCAGATCTTGTTTTTAGTAAAGGAGAGATGATTGAGAGAATAAACAAGAATGTAAAGGAACTTGTACCTTTACACAACGATAATTCTGAAACAGCAATGCTTTATTCTTTTATAGACGGTAAAGGCACTTTAGGATTTATTCCTTCTATGACTCAACCCTTCTGCGCATATTGCGATAGGGTAAGAATAACTTCTGATGGAAGATTTCTCACCTGTTTATTTGAAAATCCGGGTTATGACTTGAAGAACTTGTTGCGGGACAGAAGATCTAATGACGACGATATAAAGGGATATATCCTACAATGTATTAGGAAAAAACCTGAAGGTATAATAAATATAATCAGGACCAAGGCATTGAGGCCACGGATAAATGTCATGCACAGAATAGGTGGATAAGTATGACTGAATACAAAACAGGTCTGAGAATGATGATGTATATTTGTTTTGATTGAGTTTTTTTTTGTGAATATTGTAATTCACAAGACAAGATCAAAGAAATTTGTAAAACTTACTCTAGAGATATGATTTATTATTCTAGTTAATTTGTGTCTCAATTGCTTCCTTAAGATTTTCGTCATTCTTAGTTCTTATTTGTAAAAGGCGATTACGATTACGAAGCTATCAGCCACTGATTCTAATTTTTTCACTGTAGGCTCTTCATTCTGTTCTGAAACGCTTAGCTTATCGAGCTCCATCTTAGATTCTACCTTTGCTTTTTCAATTCTGATGTAGCTCTGCCAACACCTCTTGCCATGTCTGGAATTTTCTTGGCCCAAAAATAAGAATCACAATGATAAAAAACCCATTCATAACCAGTATGAAATGAGCTGCAATAAGTTACTCACATTGACGCCTCGGGCATTGTGATTTGCATACGAATATCGACCTTTGAGATAAATCTTTGAGATAAAGCCTTTAGTTAAATATGGTTGATGTATTCAATGGCAAGTCATTATAGATAGATCAAATTCCTGATAACTATCAGATAATTTGGAAAAAAAGTTAAATCATCCTCTGCAACTTTAGTGATGTGGTTCAAAAGTCAGGTCATATTTATGCTTCACTTTTCCTTGTAGGGCTTGTAGCCGGTGCTATAGCTATTGCAGTATCTTTAGCCTTACGAACCTTCTTTGGCGGAATATTCATCCCAGAACTTGCATCTCAGACCTTATTTTCGCTTACTCCTGGAGAAATTGAATCACAGGCCGTTGAAGCATTTGGTCCTATCGCAAAGTATTCTGCATTTATAGGTGCTCTAATTGTTAATCTTCTAGTATATGGCTTGCTTGGCGTGATTATCTACAAGCTAAATACCAAGATCTATTCAAGTAATTCATACTTACCAGTTGCAGTGATATCGTCAGCAATATCTTATGTTGTTATTTTAAGTATATCTTTTGTACTTCTGGCTGTTGCAGATATTGAGATTCAATCCCTTTCTACCCAGACACTGATTATGTACCTTATTCCACCTCAGATCGCATTTGGGTTTGCATCTGCATTTTTTTATAAAAACATTCAACCAAGAGCTTCAAAAGTCGCAGCCAAAGAAACAGTGGCTTCTTCTGGTACTGCATCTGGCTCGATATCAGAAGTAGACCCGACCAGGAGGCTCCTTATTAAGGCAGGGCTTGCATCTGTTGTTGTTATACCGCTTCTATATCTAGGTCTAAATAATCTTCTATTTCCTCGGGAGAGTACTCAATCACGCTTGCCATTGGAATCACAGATAGCATCAAAACCTAGGCCCGTAGGATTTGAAGATCCAAGACTCACGGCCCTACTTGCATCAGAAATAACACCTACAGATCTATTTTACAGGGTGGACATTAACCCCGTACCTCCAACAGTTGATGCGAATTCG
>JBPCNB010000501.1:0-1948 GCA_051001675.1 Nitrososphaeraceae archaeon
GGGGAATTAGAGGAAGAAGATAATTTTTCCATTCATATAAGAAATCCGTTAGATTTTAAGTAGTATAAACACTAAATTTTAGCCTCTACATTATGTAAGTATAGTTGGAGGAATTAGCCTCCAGACAGGCAGAATTTAGAGGCACAAAAATTTGTTCAGTCGAAGCTGGATCCAAGTACCTTTTTCTTTGATAAACACACATTTTTTAGCTTCTTGAATATTAGTAAATATCCAACATTATTTTCAGGAAAAGAATAATATTTCATATAATCAATCACTTTTCTAATTTCTTGCTGATCCTTATCCTCCTCTTTTAATGTCGTCGTCGATGTCATCTCCATTACATCGTTATCTCTTCTTTCTCCATTCTCATTTCTATCAGAATGAACTTTGGGAGAAAAAACAACAACATTATCAGTGACTTCTCTATATAATTGCCTAGCTTCTTCTCCATAGGCCTGTATTCCATATTCCGTATTATCATTACACGTTAGTTTTACATTATAATATTCTTCTCCGTTTCCTATATGAAATATTTCTTTCGAAGGGTTATTCATAGAACAGAAGAGAGAATGTGGTTTAGGTGACTGGACTTTTCTATTCGTGTTGTGGTTGATTTTATGGCCTATTGCTTCCTCAGAATGTTTATTATTATTTTCATTTTCTATGCCACGGCTGTCGTGCGTTAAGAATTGCTTTAATGCTTCTACACTAATGCTAGAATTCATTTAGAGAAGTTCCACTTACTGTTTAACTCAATGATTTTCAAATATTTGGAATACGTTATTATGCTGCCTCTTAACACAAGAGAAGAATTTATTCTCATGTAGAAATGATGTGATTCAAGTATCCCCATATATTGTCAAACATATAGAAGGAGCAGATTAAATCTACTCTGTATTTATATTGCATAATTAGCAATATTGCTAATTAGTTCTAAAAGCCACCAATTTGTTCATATGATTACTGAGGAGAATAGTAATACTTCTAGCATGGAATAATGATATGTTCAAAATGACAAAATACAACCTGTGTGTGATTGGAATGTTTGTAGGAATAGGACTCATTAGTATGCTTCCATTTATGGGTTTAACATGCAGATGGTGTACGGGTGCAGGCTAGATCCACAATGGTTAAACTAAGCCAACTTTAACTTAACTCTTTGCAAGCCATTCAGACCAAGGAATAATTCCCAAGTCTGCTCTTGGATTATGGTCAAGCATACCTTTTCATCCGGTTTTCCATCAATATTAGAAGTGTCATCTTCTTTTTCATTTTCTTATATGACCATCTTCTTAGACTGCTAATAGACCTATGGCAGTATTATTTCAGTATATTGTCAAAAGTTTATCTCTTAATATACCTAGTAGTCAACCATGCAACCAGCTGAAGATAGATCTTCAAACGCTGTCAGAGTATGGATGCCCATGGCTGCAATAGCAGCCGCAATTACATTTGTAATAGCATTTGTAATGCGTATTCCACAAGAACAGACCATTGCTGCTTCAGCTCTTGCTGCAGTTATAGTTTTTAGTGGTCTTCTATTCAGATCATTTGGTAAGGACAAGACCAAGTACGGAAAATAGGTTCTGAAAATAATCATGCCGGCGCAAGAACTTTCAATCAAAAATGACTGGTGGACGTCATTACGTAAACATAGCCAGGCCATGAGTCTTAGCATAAATTCAGTTACACCAAGTCCTGTGGCTTTCTAGACCCACAAATGCTTTAGTTTGAAAGTGTGTTTTGAATGGTTGTAAGAGTCTGGGATAAGAAGAGAATCATATAGCAGCCTTTCGTATTCAAACATTGATTTTTCCTCATTATTCTTTTTAGGTAAGCCAATGATATGATTAAAACAACAATCGCCATTTGTCTTGATATCTTCCTGTCTATGAATCCTGCTGTTCCAAATCCAGAACGGCTTACCTTCTAATCTCTCAAAGAG
>JBPCNB010000502.1:0-4841 GCA_051001675.1 Nitrososphaeraceae archaeon
AAAAATGACGTCATACCCTATCAACTAATATTAGTTTATAAGTCAATATAATAAATAAGCATTAATAAATTGGGCTATGTTAACAGTTATGTAATGTAGATATAGATTTATCAGGGATCATATCACATTCATAGAACCAAAACAAAAAATGCAAAAGACTACCGAAAAAATAGACTTTTAGGTTGCGTGTGCTTGTAGCGGTGGTCTGTTAGCTGTGCTTCGTTTTTGAACTGATTCCCCAGCTATCACATTTGATTTTTTTTCTACACTGTGTGCGTATAACCTGTTTTTTCCAATACAGTTCTTCCTTTCCATCTATCTGTCTTAATCTTATAAATCGGACAGGAATATCCATTTTGTTTATGTCTTCAAGTCGCTTCTTCAATACATCTTTACCAGCTTTTGACAGCTACATTGTTCCCCAGTACATATATTTTTTATCAAGCTGGTAGTTTGAAGCTTTATTTGATAATTAGCGTAAGGGGAGAATGTGATATAAATAATTGATTAAGTTCGTCATTAACAAGAAATATGTGAAGATTAAGTTTAATAAAAACCAATGAAATAGTGTGTTTATGGCAGATCAAATGTTTATGTTTGCAACTACTGCTGGTTTCATGATCGGCTTGGGTGTATTGTTATTTGTAGTACGGAGTCGAAGGTCAAAAGGTGTAAAGGCTACTATTTCAGGTCATGAGAGTGACAAAGGAATAAAAGTTGAGATATGATTCGGATGGTAAACCCGTTTATGAATAAAAATATGTAACTGTTGATAATCCCCCACGTCCCATTTCGACGACTGTTACAAAATGGTTAATGCTGCTGACAATGCGAACTATAACAGACAGACAACTTGAAAACTTAACACTTCGTCAAACCCTTTATTCTTGAACTGCTTAAGATTTATTTGATCTGTCTGCTTTTGGACAGTCAATATAGATATAAAGGCTCCAAGTTAACTTCAGGAATACTTTTCAACGTTTCTATAAGTTGACTTGTTTTATTCCTATTTACAAACCAAGCAAGGTAGTATCTGCGTATCCAAAGCAATGGTTTCATATTAACTAGATCAGTTAGAGGTCATGATAATCTTGGATTTGGGTGCATTGAGCTTGTCTAATTCCCTCTTATAGGCGACAGCAGCTTCCCTTGAAGTTGCGACCAACATTGCTTTATAGCGATTAGGTTCAATACGCTTAGTATATTGGTCGATCAAATCAAGTGATATCTTTCTAATTCAAGATACATGTTCTAGATGTATAAAATATATTAGCAACAACGTAATTAATGCCAGGTTGCCTGATTTGTAAAATTAAAATCTCTGCTGATGAGCTTAATTGAGATGACATCAATCACCATCATGGCACTTTCATAGTGTTTTACTCTGCTATTCTACTAAATTAACTCTTGCGTCGATAATCTTTATAGAGAGCAGCTATTAGATTTTATTTGCAGGATGACTATTCTAGATTTACCGGAAGGGGAGAAAACACCTTCAATTTGTACTATCTAGTTGTTTTTTCATGCATGTATGTTATTTGTTTGTTATTATTATCTTATCATTGCATTAACTTTAATCACATGTAACATGCTATAAATGGCAGGACATCTCTCTTCAGCTATTGCGAGGATTTCTTGCAGCTTTTGACTATCTGCACTGTCGCTTTGAACGTCTATTTCAAAATTAATGCCTTCTGTTATTGGCTCATCAGCTATATCAAATGTCTTTGCAAAATTAATGTTACATTCTGATCTTACATTTAATTTATTTAGTGTAATCCCTTGACTTGATGCTACAGTTACAAAGGTAGCGATAAAGCATGAAGTAATTCCTGCTATACAGTATGCCATAGGGCCAAGTCTGTTTCCATTTCCTCCTAGGAAGGACGGAGAATCTATTTCAATGACCTCTTTACCTTTTTCATACGATAACTCCGTTCTAAACTGATATCCTTTGTCTAAATCAAAAAGATTCCATTCTCCTTCTAACTTCACTGGCTTTTTTAGACTCTGCTTATCTTTTCTACCATTTTCCGCTGTATTTCGGATTTTCTCCATGTCCACATTGTTAATTATATTTGTCATGCTTTACTCTATAGCACATCAAATTTATCAAGCTTTTATTATAAGGAGAAGATTTGAGTTAACTCTTAAGTCTTCTATAGAATTTGAGTACCGAATGATCTGATTTAGTGTTAAGCACTAGCCTGTCATATAGTTTAATTAAAATGCTGAGCGCCTCTATGAGCATAACGCCATACTTTACATTCACTTTATGTTAACTCCTTAGATGTGGGAATATGCTATGACTCTTCTTAACACTATAGTACAACCATATCCCCATAGTGATTAATACTCAATACGCTAAGCTCTATACATGGAACATGTAATTATACAGGCTGAACAAATGACAGTGGATTATCCAAGAACAATTGCTAGTTTTCAATGTTTTGTATGTGGAACAAGATTTGCTTCGAATGAAGAGAGAATAGAGCATCTACACGATGTCGAATCATAATATAGTTGCTTTCAGATACGGGAGTATTATAAAGAATCTGCTCATGAGAGAGGATGAAGAGAAGGCCACAGACAGAGGTGCTATAATTAGTGGATACAGGAAACTAAATGCAACTTTTGATAAACTACACATTCTTTTGATAAGACCAGCATTAACCGTTCTTTCCGCCATAGGAATTACTGGCATACGCAGAGGACTTAGGATGACTAGTACAATCAGAGATTTCGGTACAAAAAAACCAATAAACATAACCAGCCATTTTCGCTAGACAGCTACAGAAGATAGTGGTGGAGAAGGTTCTTCAGATGAAGTTGGTTCCACAGACGGTGGAAGTGGCGGCGGTAATTAACCATCATCTTTTTTATTTTAGTTTTTGATCAAAAAGAATAGTTGGTCGATTTGGGAGCAGTAGGGATTCTCGATGTGAAAATCACCAACCCTTCGCTCGGAGGTGGGAGTGGACAGCCTCCTGCTGACCTTTCTGGATGTCGTGTATTTCTAGGTAGTAGGCTGTTAGATCATTGGCTAGCTGGACCTCTACTACAATTCCGTCATGTGTACATCGACGTCTATGAAGATGCATCAAATTATGCTCTTATTGAGGTTGGACCAAATGATGAAAATCGTACAACAAGTGGAACTACTCATGCAGAGGTTTATTATGGGAAGTGGGACGTGCGTGGTGTTCAATGGGATATCACACCAAAGATCAATTGCTCGGATTTTATTACGTGTGTAAAAAGAAAAACGGTTGAATATGGTGATGCTGCTCATCCGTATAATTTCGATAGGGGACCCAATAGTAATTCTTTTGCTTGGTGGGTCTTGAATGAATGCGGACTCGACATATCTTTCCTCATTTCCCCTTGGCCTTATCTTGGTATAGATTACTGGAAAACACGTCCAGAACTAGTACGGGTCTAAGTTTACCCTAATCAATTTAATACGTTCAGAGTCTCAAATAGATTTGGCAATGTCCTGGTATTTGAGGAGATAAACAGGTTATCAAGAGAAATACTGATAAAAACAAAAGACATTGTCCAGAAGTTAGGTTATGAACTGATATCTACAGATACTGACTCTGTATTTATTAAAAATAGTAGTGGAATAGCGACTACTGATCAATACGAGACGATAGTAAGCATATTACGTAAAGAAACAGGCCTCCCGATATCAATAGAACATGTTAACTCTGGAGGAATTACGACAAGAAAGAGAAAAAGATGTCAAGGCAGAGATGATTTAACACAAACTTAGTGCTATGTAGGTACAAGTTTGAGACATTCTGCATACACTTGTACGTTACCTGTCAGATTTGGATTGACTATTTCGATATGCCAGGCGTTATTCTGCGCAAACGACTTGAAGCTTGTCCTATAGTATACAGTAGGAGGAGGAAGAGAGCCGTCACCCCCTAGATAAGAAGGAAGTACGAATAATCGAAAGGTCCTGATGATCTAGAGAATCTCAAGTAGTTTTTATGTTAGCTATCTGCTCAAACTATACGTCTCTGGCACCATAAATACTGTTTTTAATAACTGACAACATGTACGTTAGATCTCCCTATATGACATGCGATAAGTGTGGTTTGATGATCACTGGTAGACTTAGGAGACTCAGGGAACACAAACAGGAATACCACTCTTATTGATTCGATCTATATCTCAGATCTTATTGATTCGATCTATATCTCAGATCTTATTGATTCGATCTATATCTCAGATCTGTTCTATATCATAAAAGCCGCCGAACTCTATGGCTAAAGCCGAATATCCTGAGAAATATGGCGGGTGGCTTAACGAACTTGAATCTCTTGGCGTCAATGCAAAGCGTAAAGAGGAATTAATGACCTAACAGAGGTTAGTGCTTTAACTGGAAATATTAAAAAGCTATTCTACGAAGAGTATCAAACAGCATTTAATGAAAAATAACCTGAAAGTATATTCACGTAAACTAGTAATTAAACATTGAACCCTCCGACTCAGTCGGTTCAGAAAATGAAATGAGTTTGGATGATTACTATGCGCTTGTATTCTAACTAATCTTCAGATTCGCCTTCATCTTCTGACGTTCCACTTTCGGAGCTACCCTCTCCTCCATCTTCACCTTGTATCGTCACTATTACGATAATAGTAAATCATTTTACACCGTACTTGATTTTTGTTTGTCTGTAATCTATTTAGTAGTATACGTACTTAATAGTATGTGATTATGTATTTTTATGAATATTAAAGGCAGGATTACCATTTTGTTATTTATAGGCGTACTTGTGACATCCATAGGCGGCACAGCAAATCCAGTCCAAGGCGAGACAGGGAAGGGC
>JBPCNB010000503.1:0-7079 GCA_051001675.1 Nitrososphaeraceae archaeon
TGTCACCTATGTATGGAAGTACAACAGTTGTTGTACTTACACATACCTTGATCATTGTTTTGCGATCGGGTAGAAGGGAATAGTTAACATCGGATCTATCTTCCACAAATGAAAATGAAACTGCATTCGATCCTAGTTCTTTAGCTTTGTCGAAATATGTTTGGTCAATAAATTCTTCAGTATTGTATTTGGTTATAACACTATTGAAATAGTGAGGAACTTTGTACTTTGTCAAAAGATTTAGGTTTTCCATTACTCTTTGAAATACCTGTGAAGATACACCACGAACTTTGCAATAGGAATCTTCAAACACAGAATCAATGCTACAAGTAATAAACTGGATATACATCTTTAATTCATCGAGGTCTATATTATTAAGAAGAGAACAATTAGAAATTAATGTTATAGGCATCTTCAATCGGTAAAGATATTGAACAAGCTCCATAAAGTCAGGACGACTAGTAGGCTCGCCACCCTCAATAATGCACCATATACAATGCTTTGAAACTTTGTCAAAAATTAGTTTCCATTGATCAGTTGTTAAATCATTTTTCTTAGCTACATTAAGCTGGTTGACCTTATCAGGATCTCCAAATGGACACATTGGACAATAAAAATTGCAATAGTGCGTTAAACTAAAAACACCTACGAGTGGAAGCCTGCGTCCTATTATTCTATTGCCTGACCATTTTCCAAGCATCTTGATGGTTCTGATTTTGTCTACAACCAATGCTGTAATTACATAATCCCAAAATATTAAAGATTTATCCTTATTTAAGTAAACGAGGGCAATGAGTTCTAGGAGATTTCATCATGAATAATCCTTTTCGGAAAGTTGTTATGTCGTTAAAGATGTTTTCTTGTATATGGTTAGTTTTTATTTAACTTGTCTAAAATAAAAAGAAGACAAAACATCCAGTTATTACTTATATACAATTGATCGAATTAATTGCTTTTTCTTGATAACAAGAATCATTATTTTATGTCCAAACAGTTCCTTCAAGTTTAGCGTACTTTATATACGCCCCAATCTTATTCACATTTGATATCTTTAGATTTCTCAAATTTGCTTCAACAAAGTTTGTTTTCAGTATTTTACTGTTAGTTAGGTTAGAGTCTTGGAGATTTGCCCACATAAAATTTGCTCTCGTTAGATCTGCATTAACAAGGTTACATTCTTTCATCTCACAATACATTAATAGTGCCTCGCTCAAATTTGCTCCTTCAAGGTTTGCCATACTGAGATCAGCTTGAACTAGATTTGCTTTGGTCAAATTGCAACGTGATAAATTCGTGCGGACGCACGGCACCCCGTTAAGATAAGCCCCAGAAAGGTCATTGCCAGAAAAGTCCTCTCCACTAATATCTGGGGTTATAGTCAGATTTTCCATCCTCCAATGATTGTATTCTTGAATTTTCATCTCATGTAAAAGCTTTATTCCTTCGGCTAATACATTGTGAGTATTTTTTCCATTGTGATCATCAGGAGCAAATAGACCCATGTTATTCAAATTCTTAGGAATATACGCCATATTTACAACTTACTTATGCTAGTAATGTTAGATCGATAAGGACAATTTTTCAACATTCTCAGGAGAAAAAAATAGACATGTACGCACTACCAAATTAGAGGGGGTCTATCAATCAATCAATCCTGTCCAGTAATAGGAAGAGCTTTTTTTGGAGGCATATTGTATTTGTTCTGTTCCTGCTCTTCCTGAGTTACCTTTTCAAATTCGATAGTAATTTCAGCAGGAGCACTAAATTCGGTACTCAACTCTTTAGCAAGTTTTCCGATTGATTTTGCATCGGCGAATTCTTGAGATCCTTGAAAAAATACCCTAGTCTTTCTGCTGACAGGCGTTCCTCCAATTTTGTTCTTCAAAAAATCTGTGAGCTTTTGAGTGGCTTCATCAGGAATTTCGTTATAGTAAAAACAGATCCCGTGAACAGGCTCTTTGTCAAAGGGTGCGCCATACCTATACCAGAAGACACCAAAGTGCTGGTATTCTCCTTGCATACATTTGATTTCCCAATGATTAGCTTTTTCAGGAGGATAGGTGGCCTCTAACACATCTTCGGCTGCAAGTCTCCAGTATCTCAGCCGCATAGTTAATTGGCCAATATAGTTTGAGACTCGTATAATAATGTGTTGCCCTCCTTCGATGCCAACCAGAAAAGATAAAATAAGTACCGTGTCGCGTTATATTGTGCAGCACAAGCAAATCGAAAATGGTAGCATGGCTTCTGTATCTGATTCCATAGTCAAATTCATGAGCGAAATGGAAAAACAATTTGATGACAAAAACCAAGAATATTTTAATAATTTGCTAAATCACCCAAATCACGTCATTAGAACTAGAGCCGTCTGTATCCTTGCAGATATTGCTGGAAAAGATTCTGTAGAACCTCTAAGCCGCGTCGTTGAGCATGACATCGATGCTCTAGTAAGACATGAAGCGGCATTTTCCCTCGGTCAGATTGGATTTCCAAGTGCGATAAATGCGTTATCTCGTGCTGTAAAATATGATCCCAGTTTTTTTGTTCGGCACGAGGCAGCGATTGCATTAGGCGTGATAGGCTCTGAAAAAGCAAGAGAGGCGTTGGTAATGGCATTAAGTGATGAAAGTGAAGAAGTAAGAGAATCAGCTCTAATTGCACTTGCAAACCTTGAATATATATCATCGATGAGGAGAAACAACAAATTTACGAGAATGACAGGTGGCTAAAATTGCCAAAGAAATCTTTTCTTACCTGCATTTTTTAGGAATTAATTGTGGTAATGTATTCATGAATGAGATAAACTATGTGGCAAGACAAAGACATATTGTTGCGTAGCATTGCTATTCTGAGATCACCACCGATCCATTTGCGCTCATGGTAAATCGATAAATTCCGTCGACTTCAGAATCCTCGAATATTTCGGCGTCGTGTGTTATAATTATAATCTGGGATAATGGTCCTAATCCTTCTTTAAAGGAGTCCGATATTATTCTTACCAGTGACTTTCGTCTTTCTTCGTCTAAATGTATTGTTGGTTCGTCCAATATAATGAAATCCAGTTTGTTTGAACTCATCATCTGCGCAATGGCCAACCTCAAAGCAAGTGCAACTGCAACCTTTTCGCCTCCGCTAAGTGAATCCATGTCCATATCTCCGGATGTCCCATAGCAGACTATTTGTACATCTCGAGCTTTTTCGGCAAGATCTATTCTAGAAATTCCTATACTAAACATTGAAAGATACTCAGATGCCTTAATTGATAGAACCTTCAGCGCCCAAGACCGAAGGCTCAACGCCACTGGGCCATCTCTACTGAATACACGTTGCCTGATATTTTCCACATCCTCTAGCAATCCAACTGCTGATTCAAGTTCTAAGAGAATTTTATTCGAGGTCTTGATTGTCTTTTTGCATTCTTCTATAACAATCTGGATACCTCCTATCTTCGTATTTATATCAACAAGCTGATTTGAAAATCTTGTTCGCCTAAGTTTTGAATCTGTATACTCTTGCATTTTCAAACCCTCAATATTCTCTCTCAATTCGGTAATTTTATCAATCAATGATTTTGAAAAGCTGTCAATTTCTAACTCTCGAGGGTTATTTATTTTAGTAAGAATTTCCGGAATTTTAACATGGTCATTTTTGGTGCATTGAAATTGTGATTCCAAATTTATTATATCCTGATGCCCATTGATGCAGTTTGAGGCAAGAAGTCCTTCGGCTGATTCAATTCTTTTTTCTCTTCCTTCCATAATTTTTTCTTCCCTCTTTAAGCAGACCTTCTCAGCCAACATCTTCTCTCGATTGATCATTTTCTGCTTTATTTCCAATTGGATAGTGACAGCGTCAAATAACTTATTGACTCTAATAGGAACAAGAGAACCACAAACGGGGCATTTTCCTCCATCTTTGATCTCCATTCTTTTTGCACACTCTAAAAGGCCCCTTAGCCTACCATTTTCTCCTTCGTCTTGTACAATTGCATTCTCGAGGTCTTCAATCTCCACCCTTATCATATGCAGGTTTATTATAACCTCCTCTTTTTCTGATATTATTTGATAAGATTCATGAGCTTCCTTGATAAGCCGTTCCAGCCTTCTAACCTCTTGTCCTATAGATGCCCTCCTACCATTCAGATATCTGATAAGGGAATCTTCTGTAGCCAGTAGCTCTCTGCCCTGTAATATGAGCGGTTCCATGCGTTCTATTTCGCTTTCAGTATCATGTATGAGATTGTTCAATCCGTCTCTATCGTCTTCAAATCTTGTTAACCGGCTTTCCGAATCCTTTAATTCGGATCTCTTCTGATCAATTGCTAATCTTATAGATACAATCTGCTTATCATCGAATCCTCCATTGTTATCTCTCAATCTTTCTCTAAAACTGTCGACCACTTCATACATGGTTTGATACGCAAAGCCTAATCTATCAATGCCAATTAGGCTATTTAGTAATTCTTTGAACTCCTTGGGTTGTGACTCGATAATACTACTTAGCTCACCTTGTTGAACTATTGCTCCCACCTTTAGTTTCTTATAATCAATACCTAATGTCTTGGCAATTTCCCCGCTCATAGAGTCTCCAAACTGCTTTCTTTCTCCTGAAACCACGGTTCTATCTACAATATTTCCTGAATCCGAAACTTGATCAAATTTTGCTAGGAGTGATTGTCCATTGTTTCCAAGTTGCCTATGAGCGTTATACTCTTTTGAACCAACAGAAAATCTCACATTAAGTGACGACGATTCCGTACCTCTGCGAACAAGGTTTTTGTTTGTCTTTCTTGTATGCTGTCCGAACAATGCAAATGTAATGGCATCAATAACACTAGATTTACCAGACCCATTATGTCCTACAAAAATGGTAATTCCTCTGTTAAAAGTAAGCAGTGTCGTATTGTGGGAAATAAAGTTCACCATTTCGATAGCTTTTATCATTGGCTATTCTACCTCCTTATCCTCTTCATTATTGGTATATCTTTCACTTTCATGCGATGACAACCCTATTTTCTTCTTATGATTGTTGTATACTTTCCACATTATGTCTAACGCTGTTCGGACATCTCCGCTGGCCGCAGCAGGAAGAATCTCGTCGATTGCAAAAGCGGCTAGCTCGGCAGAATTAAGTGTTTCTGTTGTTAGTTTGTACAGCTCATTGTCAATATCTATAGGCTTTCCATCATAAGCCTGTAGAGATAAATCATGCCTTTCCGCCGCCTGCCAAATATAATGTAGACAAGATTCATTTAACTTGATAAGATTTGAGGCTAATATTCTTGAATCAATTTTCTCTCCCAATATCCTTAATACAACTATTGGCCTTTTTTTGTAACCTTCAGCCCTCCTCATAAGACCAGGAAGTTCATCCTGCAAAGATTTGTAGTTCATATCGAACGTTAATAATGGCCTTCGATTTTCCAATTTTATCCAATTAGTTTTCGGTTCATGCCCAGACATATCTGTCAAGAAGAATCCCTTTTCAATGTCTTTCAGTCCCTCACTTGGAGTTAAATCAAGCGAACCAGGATAAGCGATAAGTCCTGCTTCTCCTCCTACTCCTCCTCGTCCATCACAATGCCTTAGTCTTTCTTCAATATGATCATGATAATGACCCATAGCATAATAATCAAAGCCCTTCGGAAGATCGGTAGAACTCAATTCTCCCGCAAACTTATTGAATTCAATAATGCCCTGATGTAAGACAAGGATATTTTTTGACCCATAGCCTTCTTTGTATTGCTTTGCCAGTTTTTCGGTTGTCTGGAACTTTTGAATAAGGCTTGGTATCCCGCTTCTCCTTTCTTTATTGAATCCAAAGAGCGTTAATTTGCCCTCACGCATCGGCTGGTTTTCATCTAGCCACTTGGCCAACTTGATGTTGTGGAAAAGGTAGGGTACTGGTGTATCTTTTATACGACTAATGTCATGTTCTCCTAGAATAAAATAGACGGGTATAGAAGCTTCTCTGAATTTCTTCAACTCATGAGCCAGCTTAATGATTGAGGACCCGCTTGGTCTTGGTGTATGAAAAATGTCTCCAGCTAAAATGACTAAGTCAGCATGTTCTGATATAGACTTGTCGACTGTTTCTTCGAAGGCATCATAAATATCTTGTTCTCGCTCGACTAAGTTAAATTGTGAATATCCTAAATGTATATCAGAAATATGGGAAATCAACATAGCAGGTTTTTATTATTAGAGGGAATTACAAATAAGATTATATCTATCTTTAGCACATTAGCCGATTTTCCGGGTAATCGGCTATCCAAAATGTAGGACTGTTTCTTATCAATGGATTGAATGTTCCTATGTTGCTTAATTCAAACAATGTGATTATTTTTATATAATATTTATAAAGAAGTGCCGTATCGATCCATCTATCTCATCTTGAAGAGTACAAAAAGTTGTCTACAAAATTGCAGTCTTCACAAAATCGATAATTCACCACTATCAATTACTATTGAAATTATGGGGATAACTCGTGTCTCGGCGGCTGCGCCATGCCGCACTGCCTTCTCCGCATTTAGATTTTTAACTTCTCCTATCTTGATTAAGTTTCAACACAATGGGGTCATCGATATTCTGTTCTTTCACTCATTGGTTTTCATCATCCTTGTATACTGGTTCTTTTTTTCTTCCGCTATCATTGCCCTCTGTTATCAACTCAAACGAGGAATTTGGTTTGAAGTAATTCGGGCTACTCTCCAATCCTTCTGATACTGTTATACTGGTCGACAAACCTTGGTAAATCTAGGTAAAAGTGCAGTTAACAAATTAGCGAGGTTTTTAACGACCGCATAATTCATATTCTAACTTAATATTTTGTGGAGAAATCCTGTTTCCTTTGCTATCTTGGTTTCGAGCGCGATTCTCCTTCCCATACTCATTGGTTTCTCAAATAGTAAATCAGAATATGGAGAGCCATTCATATACAGATTCGTTCCTGCAACGATTCTCGCCGAAAATTCAAAGGTTGTAAAAACCCCTTATTTATCGTATACTCCTTCAAGACAAAAAGGGCCGTTCATCCCGGGAGGGACAACCCCTTCTGATGCCTTTACGGACCTTTCTCCC
>JBPCNB010000504.1:0-2648 GCA_051001675.1 Nitrososphaeraceae archaeon
ACCCCCTTCTTCTCTTTGAGGCGAAGGTCGAAGTTGGAGTGGTTCAGATCTCATTCGAAAGGGTCCCATGACGGCTGACAAAAAGACAATATTATATCCTCTACTCTATCTTTTTTTTCAATTCATATACTTCTGCCATAACTTCCATAGCACTTGGTCAGAAATGGTAATTGAGCAAGTGTATAATGGAATGTTCTATCTTTTTAAAATGCTTTCTGGTTATATAGAATTTAGGGCTTGGAACTCTCTTTTCATAGGGTTTCGGCTATTTTTGGACTTGTTTCATTGCATGATATTGTTCAACCAGGCCTTTCATGATTTAGGATACTTTTTCTTCATTCCCACGAATTCTTAATCCTTTTACTGAACCTCCCTGAACTACGGCAAGTTTCGATTAGGGAATAATACAACGAATTAATTGGCTCTTTGATTCTTTCATGATTGAAATCTGGCCTAAAGTAATACCTTGCGAATACAGATTTTGGGGCTCTCCCTTGTAAGAGGTCTATTACCTCCTGTTCTATCCCATGCATTCTGAGATAAGTAGCAAATATCTTTCTGCAATAAGCCATATTCATATCAAGTCCTCTTCTCCTCAATGCAAGTCTTAGTGCATTATATCCACATGTGGCCGATTCTTTGACTAACTCTAAACTTTTTTCAGTTAATATGCTGACGTATGCCTTCTTTGTTCTTCTAAAGAATATACCAGGATGTCGGAAATGTTCTAAAATCATTGTATCTGGGTTCAAGTATCCTTCCTGTTCCTTTTCTTTCAAGAGAATAATGCTCTTACAAGCCTCATCTGGTCTTAATCCTGTCAATGTATCAAACAGAAGAAGGTTTCCATATCGTGCTGGCAACTTAGATACTGCAACTTTCAACCAATTTATCATTGAGTTATAGTTCTGGCCATTATTCATTATAATGTCATTGAATGCTTCAAGGCCATCTCCATTTGACCACTTTAGTTGGTATTTTTCTTTGATATCTTTCCATTTGTCATAACATCCAATGTACTTTGATAAAGTAGCAATGGCCTTCATTACGTGGATTCTTTTGTCGTTAGAAAGAACCAAGAGTTCTTGAGCATTCCCATTTACCAAGATATTATAGTACTTTTTGGAATACGATAATCTGACCTTTGCTGTATGTAGGTTATGGTTTTGCAGCAGAAATTCCTTGAAGCTATTCCAATGGTCATCATCATACGAATATAAGACTGAGATTCCATGTTTGTTAGCTGCTTGGTAGCTCAGCCTGGTAGAGCGTTGCCTTGGCGACCTTACAATATGGTGTAAGGTTCTTACAGCAGGTTGTAAGTTTTCAAAATTATCAGTCGCTTCATTTCTTCCCCCTTTTCTAAAAATAGGCAAGCCTTGGCTGGGATTTGGACCCAGGACCTTTGCCTTACCAAGGCAACGCTCTACCAGGCTGAGCTACCAAGGCACTAACACTCCGCTACGCATTGAAGTGATGGAGTTACATTTAAAACATATCGAGTCGAGTCTGACCGCCAGGCAAGTCTCAATTCGCTGCTGACAAATCAATATATTCATGCAATTATATATCTAAACGAATATCAAATCTTTGGCGTTATCAAAATCCGCCACAAAACCAGCGCTTCAAAAGTTCTTGTTACATTGAGTTGTAAAGTTTAATTACGGTCAGTCCATAAAATCCATTTGGTATACGGAAAGCGGGGGTTGTAGAGCCTGGCCAAATATAGTTTACTTTTGTAAATTGGAGACGCGGGACTTAAGATCTCAAAAATGGGTAATCCCGTCTTTTAGGGGTTCGTGGGTTCGAATCCCACCCCCCGCACCTAGTTCCCAGGAGAAAAGATCTACATACTATTTTTCTTTATTTTGTTTGTGATTTATCACATTCTTTATAAATTCCCTGTGTAGTCTGTTGTCTCCAGATAGCTCAGGATGAAATGCAGTACCAATAATATTTTTTTGCATTACCCCAACAATCTTTTCGTTAACTTTAGTTAGTATTTGTACATCATTACCGACTTCCTTTACCACAGGAGATCTAATGAATACGCCACGGAAGGATCCTTTGCCGATGAGAGGGATCTCAAGTCCAAGTTCGAAAGAATCAGTTTGTCTTCCAAACGCGTTCCTTTCTACCTCAATATCTAAAATACCTAGTAATTGCTGCTTTGTCTCTCCGACAACTCTATCGTATGCACGCCTCGAAAGCATAATCATTCCCGCACAGGTCCCAAGAGTGGGCAAACCATCGGATATGGCTTTTTTGATAGCTTGAAATATTCCTCCGTAGTGGAGCGTAATTAAAGAACTAATCACAGTGCTTTCTCCACCGGGCAAAATGAGCCCATCGATTCGTTCTATTTGTTCTGGATATACTACCTTGCTAGCATCACCAGTTATCTGCATGTCTCTGAGAGCATTCCTTGTAGCCACAATATTTTCCTCGATGTCGCCCTGTACACCAAGTACGCCTATTGAAATATTCTTGTTCTCCTTCAAATAGACGAACCACGTTCCTGCATTTTAAGTTCCAAATTTTTCGTGTCAAGGCCAAGCATTGACTTTTTCTCGTCAACCATTTTCTGAGCTTCAGTGACGATCCTTGCATCGTCATAAAAAGTAGTCGCAAGAACAACTGCTCTTGCT
>JBPCNB010000505.1:0-4081 GCA_051001675.1 Nitrososphaeraceae archaeon
AATTATACATATGAATTGAATTGATGGCATAAACTTTACATTTGTTAACTGTAGAATAACCCACACCAGTATAACTTATCAAATGTAAATCAATCTTTATTGGATATAGGTTTCTACCCAAAATTTGACAAGAAGTGCTATGGATACGTTCCTTAAAGAACTTCAGTGGTCTCATCGTTTGAAAAATGATATCATGAAAACGATTATCGCTCCGTTACACGCTATTTGCTATGAATACGATATTTTTATATAAGATTTTAATGAGTATTGACTCTTATTTATTCCATTTTTCTCAGTAATGAAGCAAATTTAGAAGTATAGTTAAGAAATAGATTACAAAATATATATCGAAAATACATTAGACTCAAATGATAATGATATGCAAAAGCTATTTTCCTTTGATACAAAGACTAGTTATCGTTTCAGAAAATTGGATCAGATGAATGACTTGTGTTCCATAATCAATGTTTCGAAGTCTAATCTAAGTAGTGGACTCCAATATTATTTGAAAACATATAGAAAACTTCTGGATATATCAAGACTTTGCAGAGCGTTAGCTGTTCCAGGGGAACTCGCAGAGCAATTTATAGAGGCGGAAACACCAAAACACTACAGTGATGGATTAGAAAAATTAAGTTATATATCGAAGCAAATATCTACTGTACTCGATAATTATATAAGTGACAATAATAGTTTATTGAAACCAGATTTGACTTTTAAACAGAAGGAGGCAATATACACTGATATTAATGAATTGTCCATTTACCTGAAAATGTATTACGACATCGAATCTGTTAAGTTAGACCCGATCATCTCTCACGAATACCCATCGGGAAACTGCTTTGATCATATTTTGGATATAATGAGATATGGTGCGGTAATTATAAGATTCAAATACGTTTCTAGGAATAACGTCCATCCTATCGAGGAAAAAGTCGTAAGCTACCATATCATGGATCTTGTTGACGATAAAGATGACTATCATGAAAAAGTGCTTGGTGTCCACGTAGAAGGTGACCCTAAAATCAGTATGTACAAGAAATGGGGGGAAGGTGACGAAAAACTCAGACCCAATTATCCGGAGTATGAAAATACCGTAATAAGGTGGGACAGGGACGAAGTTCACGAATCCATTTCACTTTCACATACAGATAAGCAAGACATTGAGGAATTTCTTTACTAAATTACTATATTGGGAGTATTATAAAGGAACAATGATTCTAATTGTTATTCTTATTACTTACAAACAAGTATGTTCAACTTCGTCCCACCCAGTGTACTTCTTATTCCTTTATTGCCGACTCAAGTTCTGATGCTTTATCTTCCAAGATTGCCCAACTCAACAACCTCCATAGTAAGCTTGTAAGCTTGATTAGGCTTTTTTTCTATTGCAGTACATACATCCTTAAATTTGTCTTCAGTTGGTGTTTCCATGCCTTTTTCAAGCCACCATAGGTGTTTTTACTGTGAATCCAAAAGGCAGCCGATCTGCCAAATTCTATTCAGCGACGTGTAAAGTCAGTTCATTTTTAAGACTTTAAAGGAAACAGGTGTTGTTGGGTGCTATTCTCTATGGCGACGCATATGTCTTTGGCAAAGAGGCTTTGCAAAGTGCTTCAGCTCAATTATTGCCAGATTTAATAACCCAGAGAATTACTAATCCAAAGTTAGCTTTACAATAAAAATAGTATCATTTTCCTCTCATGGTCCATTTTATTTTATCATCTCCTGCCCTTGTTGCTTGTCCGAACCAATCTGCCACCGCTAGTAGTGCTTGGCATAGACCTTGTATCACTGATAAAGGATTTATATTGTTGATGACAAATCCATGTATATGGGGATAAGCCAATATATGGCTAAGGAAATCATGAGGGAATTAAGTCACAAATCAAGGGAATTCTACGAATTCATTCTGCCTCCAGTAGACATAGTAGAAGGTGCAAATGACTTGGTTGTTACAATTGACTTGCCTGGCTTTGCAAAAAAGGATATTAAACTAAGAATAGTAGGAAATGTGTTGTCGGTTAGTGCAAAAAGAGAAGATGTGGAAAACGAAGGTACTGTCTATTACAAACATAGACCTATTCAAATCCACAAAAAAATACCATTGCCAATTTCCGTTAGTGATGACGAGCGAATAGGTGGAACCGCAATATACCAAGATGGTGTAGTTACTCTCAGGATCCCGATTCCAAATTTTAGCAATATCCCTATAACCTGAGTATAACGATAGACACGACCAACTATATCTCATATTTACTGTGAGGTTTCAGATAACTCTTGTTTTTCGTACATTATATAACGTGTTTTTGAAAATCAATCATTGTGTTAAATCAATATTCAATTTATTTCAGCCAAAATCTTTTGACTGCATTAACTCAAGATATCGATAAAGAAATTTAATAATATATGAAATGTATCCTTACTTCGATGCTTACTGAATTACAACGTTCCAAAATGATAGTGTATATTCAGGAATTCGATAGATACGATCACAATGGCAAACTATTGTGCAGAAACACAAAATGTAGCAATTATCCACTCGTACCTTACAAAAAATACTGTTCTAAAAAATGTAATCAACAATTTAGACGATGGTATTACCATAATTTCTTTTGGGAACGTGTCAGGTCAGACATATTTAAGCGTGATGAGTATACTTGCCAGATTTGCAAAAGAAAGTTTCTTTATAGATATAGAAGGAAATTTGTTCGATCAGAAAAACTCGAGTGTCATCATATTATACCAAGATCATTATATCAGCAGCTAGGATACAAATATGATACGCTAGAAAATAAAATAAGAGTAACCTTAGAATTTTTCCACAATCATGACAACCTTAGAACAGTATGTCGTGATTGTCATAAACAAGTAACATCTGTTTATTTAAGTAATAAATTTAAGAAAGAAGATAGGAGAGTCTTCTTAGAAGAATCTAGTCTGTAATTAGAGTGTATTAAAGTCGATACAATTAGAACGCTTCTACCTCAAGAGATGGGTAATCAAACAAACACAACAGAAAGCATTACCTGAATCAACAGTTGACACGAATTCTAAGTTAACCAGGACAAGCTAGCTAGCCAATATCAATAATAGCAAGTCAGTATACTCTTTATCTTAGTATCGACAAAGAAAGGGTGTTTGAAGTTCGAAAATGAGCATACTCTCAGAAAATTCATAAAATCAAATGAGGAAAGGGAGTTTCATTACAGGTATAAGAAAGCCATTAGGAAAATTAGGTCCCAGTTCGGTAGAAAATATTCTATGATAATTGATGGTAAAAAGGTAAAATCATTAAAAACTTTTGTTCATACTTCTCCTGTCGATACTCGAATAGTTTTAGGCTATTTTCCAAGAGGTACCCATATGCATGCACAAACAGCTATTATGGCTGCCAAAAGGTCATTTGAAAAGTGGAGCAGAACAGATTATGATTATCGTGTACAAGTTTGTAGGACTGCCGCAGACATAATTGCCAAGAAAAAGTTTGAATTAGCAGCATGGACTTCGTATGAAAATGGCAAGAATAGATATGAGGCGATAGCTGATATTGATGAAGCTGTAGATTTTATTAGATATTATTCTGCAGAAATGGTAAACAATAACGGATTTATGATTGAGACAAGAAAGGCAGAAGCAAAAGAAAGAAGCAAAAGTGTGATGAAGCCCTATGGCGTATGGGGAGTAATTGCTCCTTTTAATTTTCCTGCAGCAATTTTAATAGGAATGAGTATGGGCGCCTTGATTACAGGAAATACAGTAGTCTTGAAGCCAGCAACTGATACTCCAATTATTGGATACTTATTCACAGAAATCATGAAGGAAGCTGGCTTGTCTTCAGGAGCATTGAATTTTATAACAGGTTCGGGGGAGGTAATCGGAAAGGCCATAGTTGAGAGTCAAGATGTTGCTGGAATAGTGTTTACGGGTTCGAAGGAAGTAGGATACAATTTGATTAAACAATCTAGCAAACTATATCCAAGGCCAATTATTGCAGAAATGGGTGGAAAAAACCCGGTCATAGTAACTGAAAACTCCAATATCGATAAAGCCGTGCAACGTATTGTGAGAGCAGCATTTG
>JBPCNB010000506.1:0-1764 GCA_051001675.1 Nitrososphaeraceae archaeon
CACTCAAGGCAAACAAGTCAACCCAAACACCACTTGACAACCCAATTAAAGCAATGAAGGCAATTCACCGTCTCGCTGCAGATACAGTTTTATTCAACGTAGTTATCATATGAATATTTCTTCTACGACGAGTTGACATATGTCTATACTCCTGCTAGCAAGAAAAATCTTAAAGAGGTGGAATCTATGAATCCGCCATCTATATGTAGATTCTATCGGAGTTCTACATCGCCATATTTGGTAGCGCACGAAATTACTACTGAGGGGTTGGAATGGTGATACTCCTAGCAATTTTTATATTTGAAAGAATACTCCAACGACTACAGACAAGAAGACAAAAATGGAAATAAAAGTGGGCTTACATGTCCCAATTTCTGGGGGCATATCAAACTCGGTAGATAACGCATTAAATCTACATTGTAATGCATTTCAGATATTTAGCAGAAACCCAAGGGGCTGGGCTACCAAACCTCTAGAAGCACAGGAAATAAAAAATTTTAAGACAAAACTTGAAGCTAGCATGATTCGTAGCGATTCAATTTGTGTTCATATGCCATATCTTCCCAATCTCTCCTCTCCAAATAGATCTCTCTACGAAAAATCGATTAGGGTTCTTTTAGAAGAGCTGCAGAGATGCTCTCTACTAGGAATACCTTATCTCGTATTGCATTTAGGAAGTAACCTTGGAAGTGGAAAAGAAAACGGAATTAATCAGTTTGTGAACGCTTGTAGTCTTGCCCTTGAAAAATACAGATCCTCAGCGCCATCTAAACCTGCAATTTCTGCCACTTCTTCTTCTTCCTCTTCACAATCACCGGGGAGAATTATTAGAACTAAAAAAGGAAACAATGAAGAACATATGTCTAATAGAGTTACTATTTTGCTGGAAAATAATGTTGGTCATAAAAATACCATAGGAAGCAGATTTGAGGATATCAGATTAATTATTGATAGGCTGAACGTCTTCAAAGATTTTGTCGGCATTTGCCTTGACTCATGTCATGCCTTTGCCGCAGGATATGATTTGAGGTCCAAAACCATGGTTGATTCGACCCTTGAGCAATTTGATGAGGTAATAGGACTTAAACATTTGAAAATAGTACACCTAAACGATTCCAGAGATGAACTGGGGTCGAACCTTGACAGACATGAGAATCTAGGACGAGGCAAGATAGGAAATGAGGGGCTTATGGCTTTGTGCACCCATAAATCTATTTCGTCCATTCCCTTTATTATGGAAACACCTAGGGAAAACCATGAAGAGGATATGAAAACTGTCCTCAATTTTATCCACAGACTAGAAACCTAAACGTGGTGGACAGTTAGAACTATCCCCTTTAAAGTTCTAATATTGTAAGGGGCAATATTTGTCAACACGAACATGTATCAGACCATGAGCGTATGGCTAATGTTGCAAAGAAAGATGTATGTATGAATATGAATTACTTATTATGAGGGCATGTCCTATTCTAAATAAGAGAAAGCAAGAAAAATTTGAGTGCCCTTAATTTTGATAGTACCATTATGATACTCTTTTTTCTGATTACTAGTATTCTGACAACGACATGGTTTTTACCTTTACCCGCATCATATTCAGACTCTCTTATGGGCGGAGTGCTAAGTCAACGAATTGGAAACCTAGACGTAGAACTGAAAACAGATCCGGCCAAACCTCTCATTGCTCAAAGGACTAGCCTATTTGTGAGAATTGGTAGTACTAATGGTCAGGATGTTATAGATACACCTATTGCCATTAAACTCACT
>JBPCNB010000507.1:0-2424 GCA_051001675.1 Nitrososphaeraceae archaeon
AGTGGGGGATCATTTGCGAAGGGAACCTGGATTAAAGATGATGCCGATTTGGATATATTCGTTAAGATAGATCCTCTGGTTGATAAGGTTGAATTCGAACGACTTGGTAAGGAGATAGGTTTACTATCGTTAAAAAGATACAAACCACAACTCAGATACTCTGAACATCCGTATGTAGAGGCTTTTGTTAAAAATGTTCGTGTAAATATTGTTCCATGCTATGATGTAGAAGCGGGAAAGTGGAAAAGTGCGGCAGATAGATCTCCGTTCCATACTGAATATATCAAGAGCGAACTAGATAAACAAATGAAGCAGGAGGTAAGATTATTAAAAAAATTTCTGAAGTCTGTCGGTATATACGGGGCTGAGATAGCTAAGAGTGGGCTTAGCGGTTATGTGACAGAGATTTTAATCTTAAGATATGGTTCATTCATTTCAACTTTGCAGGCCATAGCGAATATTGATAGAGGAAGACATATTGTATCCGTTTGTCAAGTTGATAGCGATGTTGTAAAAACCTTCCAGAGCGATATTATTATAATTGATCCCGTTGATCCTAGAAGAAATTTAGGAACGGCTATTTCAGCTGAGAGCCTGGGAAAATTCATTCTTGCTTCACGAGCATTTACACTACGACCTTCTTTAGATTTTTTTAGTCAAGAGAGACATAAAAAACCTAGTACCCTAAAGCTTGATTCAAATCTACTCATAATAGAATTCAAATTTAGGCAGCGTAGTCCAGACATAATTTGGGGTCAGCTGAAAAAAACGCTCAACTCCATTTCGAAGCAAATGCAGATGGCACATTTTAATGTGGTCCGTAGTACGTGTATTACCGATGAAAGAGGATTTGCTGCACTTGTATTTCTGTTGCAATCGATTACACTACCTCCCTATATTGAAAGAATTGGTCCGGAGGTGTTCAGAAAAAAAGAATCTGCTAGCTTTATTTCCAAAAACGCTAAGGATTCAATTTTGATGTGGGTTAACTTGGAAATGAGACTCATAGGCCTTTTTAAAACTAGAATACCAGATGCTAGAGAATACGTGCATTTACTGCTTTCTAAAGGTATAGAAAGTATAGGGGTGACAAAGGGCCTAAAAGCGGATCTGCGCAATGGTACACTCAAGATTTATACTGGCGATGAAAGAGGAATGATGAAAGGAATAGTGAAGCAAGCGGCTAATGAGGTCATTGCAACAGAACGATTTATCGCTCAATAGTATTAACATAAGCTCAAACGAAATAATCAATATCATTTCGTACCCAAGGTTTGATAATAAAGGCTATCTTGATCGCATGGCGGAAATGGAATCTCTTGGTATTAAATTTGTCTTGTGCGGGGGTAGATCTCAAATTGGAAAAATTGCCATTGCTGGAAAAGGTTGCGTAAGTTTAGTGCTGAAGGCAATATCTCAAAACAACAGTCCTTGCGCCCTTAAAATAAGAAGAATGGATGCAAATAGAAGCGACATGGAACGAGAGGTAGAACTACACAAAATGGCAAATTCAGTAGGTGTTGGACCGGAGATTATTAGACACTCTAAGAATATTATTTTGATGGAGTTTGTAGAAGGTCTAAGCATAATAGACTGGATAAAGCAAGATAATGATATTGTTGAATCAGAAAGTGTCCTCAGAGTCAGTATCGATATTTTGGAACAATGCCATCTTCTCGACACAATACATCTGGACCATGGCCAATTGAGCTATTTGGATCATCATGCGATTATTTCAAATTCAAACAACGCATCACTTATAGATTTTGAAAGTTCAAGCACTCAAAGAAGACCATCTAATGTTACCTGCGCCACACAATCGCTACTATTGAGTGGATTCATTTCAAAACGAATAAACAACATATTGGGTCTTCAAAATAAGAAAGAACAACTTATTCAAACACTAAAGCTATACAAATCATGTCAAACCAGAGAAAATTTTGAAAAAATAATAGACTTGTTGACAAAGTGAAAGCATGTACACAACATTAGGACCACAATCGGAACTGTAAATCGGTAAGGATCTCACAGTCTCTTTCATTAGTAGCCCAATTTGAGAAACTTTTCATTGTACATAAATTTACAACTTAATATGCCAAAATGTCAAATTATGCCCGGAATTTATCCCAAATATCAATACGCGATTAACGTATCGATAATTGAATACTCGAAATCCAGATATTGGTGGCCAAATTATCTATTAAGGACAAATAAATGGCCGAAGATACTTCATCAGCAGCTTCTTCCAATGCAATTCCATTCCCTACGTTAACTATACTATATTTACCTTCAGAAGCAGGGGAAATAATTGACGAGATAAGGCAGAAATACTGCAATATGACTTCAGAAGACTGCAAGGGATATTTCCACGGTGGGGAGGAGAGACAGTACAGGAAAGTTACTATTTGGAGTCAGGGAATTGAT
>JBPCNB010000508.1:0-2598 GCA_051001675.1 Nitrososphaeraceae archaeon
ATTATACCCACATAACCCACATGTTTACTATCGCCTTCCAAAAGTTCTTCCTCTGACAACTTTAGATAGGAGTCTTCAAGTCCTGACTTTTGTGAAAGGAGACGACGAATATAGATATGATCCATACCTACACGAAAAGCATTTGTTTCGAAGAACTTTCTCAACGCATGACATTCCATGATATGAGTGCATATACTTTTGTTAGCCGTTAGTTCTGTAGGAGGTTGCAATGTCCTTATCCCTGTGCTTTTTAAAAATCTGTTCATGAGAAGTTGTATTGCTTTTCTGCTCAAGATATGAGGATGTTGCACCTCCAAGACATTAAATTCAGTTCGAAATAGAGGTGATTCTGGTTTTAATCTTTCTCCTTGTCGTTCTCGCCAAGATAGATATGCATTAATATTTTTTCTTGCTTCAGGGGAACAGAAAGTAAAATAACGATATTTCTTTGAATTAGGATAATAGGTTACTTTGTAAATATTGTATTCGTCGATAGGTTCCAAGTCCTTTATTCTGACTTGAGGAATAGCCCCCACCCTTGGACCTGACGATGCCATACACAGAATTATGGCCTGATTTCTTAATGTGGTATTCTGTAGCATAATAGAGATCTCAGAATGAGTATAAGGTCTATCTTCTGAGTTGTTTTCATGTTCACCTTCAAAACTGTGAACCTTTTTCCAATTGATAGATACGATGTCATTCATGTCATAGAAATGACGGATTGCCGCAAGGTATGCACTTACTGTTTGATGCGACTTTTATTTTTTCTTAGGTATGTAACATAATCACAGATGTTCATTTGTAAGGTCTTGACTTCCATTTCAAGAAGTTTATCATATGCTCCTGGAGGCAGATGAAGATAGGCCATAAAATATCCTAACGCACTTGTATAGAGATTTCAGGTCGAGGGGGTTTTACAGGTATCTACAAACTGTCTGTATGCTAGGTTAGGTATTCGGTTTTGCTGCTGTGGCTGTGATTGCAATTACTTGACGATAGTAGGTGAGGGGTCCACGTATTTCATCCCACTATACAGTTGCCTTAATAAGCATTAGAGACTCATATTCTAATCAGAGTAGGACGATGCGTGAAATAGTTACAATAGTCAAAAAATCAAGCCGTGATATATTGCAGTTTTAAAAGTGTCTGAGGACACAGCTTGTTATATTGTCTTAGAGTTGACATTAATATCTTCAATGTAGCCTCTAATATCAAGCAGTAACTTCGGTCATGAGTCAGATGCTCAAACTTTTCAAGAGCATAGATCAGCATAATATTTTCTATAAGATTTCTCCTCTTATTTACTATCATCTAAAGCATTAATGAAAATCCTGCATGCATAAGTGTATATAGTAATAACTTCATAAAAGGCAAATGATTATACTCTCGTGATAACAATGTCGTCAGAGGCCAATGCAATATGTAAATTAAAGGAACTGCTTGAATCCAATTACGTAATAGAAAAAGTACAGCCACCTGTAATGGCTTCAGATGCTGAAGTAAATATTGTAATAGTAACACTTCTATGTCCTGATGGCAAAAAAGAAACAATAAAAGCTTATAGAGAAGAAGCTGTTGTTATGAGGGAATTTATAAGAACCCATCAATAGATTTACTAATGTGGTATAATCCTATTTCTTTTCTTGACATTCTGTTAGAATCTTGTTAGACACTACCTATTCTTTTTCCTTTTCTAAACACTGTTAAAAACACTCAATCAACTGGCCAGGTTCCTTCAGTTATGAATTCTACAAGGTTTCCTGCAGGGTTTCTAAAGTAAATTGATCCTCTTCCGTTGTCCCCGACCATCTCTTTTCGATATCAATACCATTTTGTATCAGCATATTTTTGGAATTGCCGTAATCATTTCTCTCTATTTCAAGGCGAAATGAGTACAGGCAGGAGTGAGTTATTGGACCGTGCATTTATTTTCATCCTTTTTAATTCTTTAAAAATAAGAAACATGCTCTTGCCGGCCTTTATGAAAACATGTCTTTCTTTTCTGTCTGATACGAATTCAAATAGTCTATCTCTAGATTCCTGTGGCTGCAGAATGAAGATCTTTACGATGGTCTTGGAGTTCGTTAGAATTGTAGAATTTTTGCATGCACATTTCACAAATATACTCTTCTTCGGAAGGGAGTTTATCAGTTGAAGATGCTGGATTGACATTTTTTTCAAAATCAGGCCTAACTGTTTCATAGCGAACACTTTCCTTTTCAAGTCCTACTTTATAGGCTGAATCTGATTTACCGCTTATGAGATCGGAATTGGGTCTGTTTTTACTTCCAAATTCAAATCCATGTCTTACTTCTTCTTCATTTAAATTTAGTATGATGTGTGTTATACTATTATTATCTTCTCTAACTGATCCTCTGTCACAATGTGAAATAGCAGCTATAGCAACATGGAATTCCTCATCCCTAAGAAATCCCTTCTTGGATACTATGAGTGATTTGCTGTCTGAACTTTTCACATTGCCTATGTTCTTTCCATCTGACGTGACAACCCGTGCGCTTTTATATTCATCCATCAACATAACATCTCCTTTAGATCTTCTACATTGTTTATATTGCTTTTTAATATATTATTCAA
>JBPCNB010000509.1:0-2723 GCA_051001675.1 Nitrososphaeraceae archaeon
TCAGCCTGGACGGGATAAGGGAGATCGCTATCGACCCAAACCTGATTATCAACCCCCTTATGAGAAGCTATTAGTGTAGTATCATATGTTCCGGCGGGAACAGTCACTTTGGCCGCTCCGCCTGGATTAACAGGGGGTCCACCTATTGAGCCAATCTTGCCCCAATTAGCAGCCGATAATGATTGGCCAGGCTTGGGAACAAATGATTCAAGCCATTGCAGCGTATTCGCATACGCACTTCTATAAGGTGACATTTCAGCAGAAATGTCAGAGCTTCCAAGTGCTGTTAAATCTAAATCACTTAAATGAAAAGTACCATTAAGTACATTTCCTTTATCAACAACAAATACTGGTGCTATCCAATAGTTTCCTGTTTCGTTGAAATCTTTAAAATATATTGTCATAGTGAAAGGTTGACCTTGATTCGTATCGGCATTCTGGATCTTGTATGTGTAGTACGTATTTTCTTTGGCTCCTTTACCGAGATACCACGTGTCACTTTGTTGAGCGTAGGCCGATATAGCTCCCGATATCGCTATGGAGGAGCCTAACAGGGAAATCGCAAACAGCGCCGCCAGTGCTAAAGTAAACCTAGCACTTAAACATTTTACAACGTGCAGGTTTCTACTAATTCTCATTACTTAAAATAGACTCTAACGGACTCATAAAGGTTTTCAGATCCAAAACTCTTTCAGGCTAATAATCATAACTGAGCAAAATTCGCCATTTTCACAGAACCAGATGGAATTGATGTTAGACAAAAGAATAATTATGACTTTTCATATTTCTTAAGTATGTGTAACTGTCCGAGTGTCCAATTCTATGAAGTAGATTTTAAGCTTGCGGGGATGCAAGTGGTACCGACGCATAAGAACTGTGGTGATGCTTTAAGCGAAGAACAGCACTCGAAATTCGAAAAGGAACTTATAAAATACTGGGGTTTCGAGGAAAAGCCCAGGTAAGAGGACAATTTTTTATTGACTATTTACTTCTGTGCCTCATAGACAAGCCTTGTGTTTTCGTCAACTTTATAAACAGCCACAATAATTCTGCTATAGGTGATTTGAATGACTAAAATGTTAACAGTGAATATCGATACATCCGGCGTTGATCAAAATGAAGCAACGGAGTGGGTTAACGAGATGGCTAATGTCTACGCAGATATGGAAATTGAAGACGTGAAGGTATCGGGCAATAAGATCTCCTTCAAAGCAGGGTTCTCCGGCATGGACGACACTGACCCAGATGACATCAAGATGAAGGTCGATGAATACCTTACAATGAACGAGGCATTTCAAGCCAATAATGTAAACATCAAATAATCTAACACCTTCTTCTTTATTTCTTAACCAAATATTGATTCTTACCAGTCATAACGTTTGATTACACAACTTTAAATACCACATGAGGAGATACAAGACAGTTAATTCCTATGACGTGTAAAGGTATATGTATTCGTCACAAAGCCCAGAAGCCGGTAGGTTCGGGCAGATATGCTAGTGGGCAAAAACGTTGTCAGATCTGTGAAATATTCATCAAGTGGGATGGACTATGGTGTCCATGTTGCGGATATCGCTTAAGAACTAAGCCACGAAATTTAAAGTACAAGGCGAAGCTAAGAGCCAAAAACAAAAGATTGGAACCGCTAGAAGCAGCCTTAGTAGTACGTTAGTTCCGCAAGGCATCCTTAGATGCCTTCACTAGTTGTCCATGTAACTTGTAATTTGATTGGGAGTCATTAGTCAAATCTAATAGGATTTCAATTGGTCTTATGTATCGGCGAAGAAAAACTTCCTCTTTGGATGAAAAATATGTGGCGGCGACCTTGCCAATGTAATGATAACAATCAGCAACCCTTCCTCTAGATAGTAGCCATTGCGACTTAGCCAACCAGAGGTCACTGCCGAACTCAAGTTTATTGATGCCTCTTATCACTTTTAGGGATCTAGATACAGCAGAACGGCCTGCCCTCTCAATCCCAATGCATTCAAGTGCGGAATTGATGCCCGATGCAATATCGGGCCTTTTTACATGCAAACCTCGTATTTGTTCCAGCTCGTGAGCAGGAGAAGATTTGATACCATGCAACGCGAGTATTCCTTCAATGAAATGGTAAGCCGCTATCTTTAGCCACAGGGAAGACAGCGGGGGAAATTTAAATAGATTCTTGTCAATTACTTCGATCAAAAAGAGGGAGTCAATAATTTTTTTTTTCCCATGAGACTGAAGCAACTGAGCATATTTTTTTTCCCTCAGCTTGGCTAGCAACGAAGATACGAGGAAACTATCATAGTCTTTGATCATAATCATGTCTTGGATATGGACGTAGTTGGATTCATCTAATTTAAAAAAAGGAATAAATTCTAAAGTAGTGTCTTTTAAGGTAATAACTCGATCAAGACTACTTTTCCTATTTTCACAAAAAATTGCTATATCATACTCGCAACACTTGAAGGATTTTTGGCCACTAACAGCACGACATCCAATGAGACCTGCAGGATAGGGACTATTATCATTAACATACTGCACAACCGATGGGGGGATCGCTGTCATAAAAGTAGGAAAACCTTCTGTATAATAAAAATAAAATTATACCAAATGACAAATGCGGTACTGCTCACCATATCCCAGAGCGTCATAAGTTTTATATGAAGATAGAAGGTCAGAATTGATCCAGCTCCGGTGGTGTAGTCCGGTTAAGCATTTCGCCCTCTCAAGGCGAC
>JBPCNB010000510.1:0-3586 GCA_051001675.1 Nitrososphaeraceae archaeon
AAGCAGGTGCATGGATGTATCATTGCGGTGCAGATGGACTTAATGGTGTGTGGGAACATATCGCTAACGGAATGTATGGTCTTGTTGTAGTCCATCCACAGAATGAAAAACCTGCTAAAGAGTTTTACATGACATTCAGTGAACTTTATAATACAGCAGGAGGAGGTCCATTCAACGATACCAAAGGAACAGTTGGGACTTTTGATCTTGTCAAATTCGTGCAGGACCAACCAGATCTAGTTTTGACAAATGGTATGGCACACAAATATGTACCGGCAATAGGTTCGATCGCGAAACTAGAGCTGAATAAAAACGCAGAAATATTCAAAGTAAAGCCAGGTGAATTGACAAGATGGTACATGTTAAACCCGGGTCCAAATGACGGTGTTTCATTCCATTTCATTAATGGCCAGATAGATGTACATGATGGATTCGTCAAGAACAGATATGGTACACAATTGCTGAATGATGAAACATGGTGGATTCCTCCGGGATCAGCATCTGTCATTGAGTCGAAATTCCCCGAAGAAGGATTGTATGTTGGTGTAGACCATGCTATGAAAGATGTTGTCAAGGGTGGTGCGTTTGCTGTATTAGGAGCTAATAACTCAACGGCAACAGATCATCCCGAAGGCACATGGGTACCTCCTAAGGGTAGCTCAGTAGTAGCCGGCAACGCCACAAGTGTAGGAAACCAGACATCTACTGGCACACCAGAAGTTTCAAAAGCACCGGCAGAACAGAATATGACTGGTAGCGCCGCGAATCAGAGCATTACCGAGGGTGTCTCACCTAACGCAACGACCAGCTAGTGGTGAGCAGACCACCGACTAACTAACATCTTTTCTTTTCTCTTCCTTCTTTTTGCTTTTTACGGAAATATTTAAAAAATAAATCTTAATAGGTTCACAATGTACTCTGTCCAAAGGTAATGCATCTCATTCGAGTCATAACAAGATCCATTCGACAAAAGACGTGATCAAAATTATTCGCCTTGGTGGAGAATCTTTAATTGTCCCAAAATCCTTTAATAAAAGGGAGATATTATTATTGGCTTGTAGTAGCACATGAAGAAAATTGAAGCCATAGTTCCTCATGGAAGGTTGGATAGGACTTTTGAAGGCTTGAAACAATTACAGCTTGGTGGTTTTACATATTATGAAGCAAAAGGTCGAGGCCAGGCCCCAAGAGCTGAAGTACATAGCGGAAGAGGAACAACAAGCTATACTGCGACGTTCAATGTAAACGCTCTAATTGTCTTTGTAGTGGCGGATTCTATGGTTGACAAGGTAGTAGAAAATATCCTGGGCAGCTCAAGTACAGGCTTGGCAGGGGAAGGGAAGATGTTTGTTTCAGATGTAGACGACGCCGTAGATATTGGTTCTCGAACTAGAGGAGAATCTGCGATTTAAAATCAACAAGTTCACCAATGTAATCAAACCGGTACTTAGCAAATGTTCATCTTGTATCTGTCCAACCGACAGACCGATTATAGATAAATGCTATCTGCTGTCCAGGCGCATCCTATCCTACGTACCTATTTTGTGGCTGGGCTGGGTTTTTAGAATTTCCATAGAGCTTTTTGTTACAATTTTCTAATTCAGATGCGAAAAGCTCATGTGCAAATCTTTCGGAAGCTAGCTCGTTTTCTAACCGAGTCAGCCCTTGGCTGTATGCAACTCTCTCTGCAGCTAACTGACGTTCAGCAAGTTGCAATTTATTACCTAGAACTATAGTCCCATTATTGCGGAATTCTTCAAGCTGCCTGTGTGTTACGTTGTAGTCTAACAGTGTCATAGTCTTCTCTGCTTTTTTTCGTTTTATCTCTTTTGCAAGCAGATTTGACTCGTTCACCATCTGTTGGATCTGACGAGGCAATTCCACCACAGACACTTCCATCCTATTTGCCATATCACATGCCTCGTTTACAATTTCTATGAATTGCTTCGGCTGTCTTCCTTTTTTGAAGCTATGTTCTTCGAGATTAACTAGCAGAGATTCTAACTGTTCTTCCTCTATACCAAGTTTCCCGGTAAACCTTTTGAGTCTTATTGAAGATGCAAAAAGATTCAGGTTAGCTCCTTCTCTCTTTAAAGCCATTACGAACTCTCTTTGTTGATCTATATCTGAATTATTTTCTCTATAACTTTTTATTATCTCTGAAACTGTTCCTTCGCCGATACTATTATTTTCGGCTATCTTATCTCTTGTAATGCCTTGTAGCCACTGTGTAAGGACTTTATCTCGTACTACCTTCGGTATTTTTGATGTCATATAGTATAAGATAGTATAGGTAGATAGTTCTACTTGAATGTTTCCGAAACCTTCTCTTTTTTGACGTGAGGGCACCTTCAGAAACCATTTGGCCACAGATTTGCTCGCAAAAATTTGGAGTTCGCATGGAAAGAAAGAAACAAACAAATATAATCTTGCAGAGCTCGCTCACTAGTACATGCATTATCTTAATCATGAGCCTGACAGAAAGAGAACTATGCCTGTTTGCCTAAGCCCTGAACAATTAAAGCTCCTGACAGAATACGCTAAAAAGAAGGGTATGACGAACTATAACCAGGCAATTGAATATCTGGTAACAGAAAATAATTCCAAATAATAAATTTTCATTTACACATCAGGTACTACAGAATCTTTGGTGTTAGCTTGGCTAGGTTTTCGTCAGTTCCTAGTCAGATGATCGTCATTTGAAAGTCAAAAGCCGGTCAAAACACCGTCAGACTTTGGTCAGATTTTGGTCAGATTGTTAAAAGAGCGTAAATGCGCACTATGTGTGCGTTATATGTGGTGATTTGTTCCATTCGTTAACGGGCAGGAAATGAGCCCTCCTAATGTACATACGGCACAGAAAATTTAAACTAAAGTCTCTTGTTAGCCCTTGGCCCTAACTATTTTTACTCTGTCCAGAACTTGCCAATATTCTACTTCTCCTCCCTGTCTGATCTTGTCTCTTATTTCTTCTTCAACAGCAGAGGTTTCAAATACTTCGAATGACTCTAGGTCCATTATCTGAAGAGCTTGACCTGAAATAGATATGACCTGCCCGCTTCTCTTATTGATGAGAGGAACTTCTACATTAGCTGACACAGGAGAAACAAGGCTATGTCTTGAGCCGTCGAATACGCCCATAGCTGCGACCCTGGCTTTGGCCGATCCATGCTTGCCTGGCTTACTATGATCGTAGGAAACAATTCTACATGGCTCATTATCAATAATTATGTATGACCCGACTTTTAGACTGCCAAGGTCCATTGGCTTACTCAATTCAAATGATCAGAGTCTAGGAAATCTCATAGCTATTTAACGGTTCTGTTTTTACTACTGTTTCTATTCTGGCACTTTTTTATTTTAATTTCTCTAAAACAGACAGACTTACAAGATTATTGAGGGAAATGCCCTTCCGCGCTACTTCTCTGCTAGTTTTATCGCAGTATTTAAGATCGCTTTGATGTGTTTTGTCCCCTTCTAATTCTAGCACGACAATATTTTCTGTATAAGGGAATGCAAATTTCGATTGTTCTGTTGATAAAAACTCCATATCCGCTAAACTTGCCTTCTTCACTCTCTCCCTTTT
>JBPCNB010000511.1:0-2113 GCA_051001675.1 Nitrososphaeraceae archaeon
GTTAACTCTGCCAAGTTGGCATTCGAACAAATTCAATTAAGATTAAACACAATGACTGAACTGGGTGATGTAGTAGTTACATTAAGTCCTGCTATGTCGGTTATAAAGGGAATACAAGGAGGACTCAAGACTATGTTGCCTGAAGCAGATCAATCATTTGGACAGATTTCTGAGTTACTTGGCGGTATCATGTCTGGTTCAAGTCAAATACCAACTGTTGAAATAGGATCTAGAGATTTAACATTTGATGAAGAGGCACTCAAGATAATAGAGGAAGCAAGTGCTATAGTAGAAGAAGATACAAGAGACAAATTCCCTGATCTACCACTATCCTCGCCTGCTGATAGAGCGCAGTCTTCAGATACTACTAGTGGAAGAAAGGAGACATCGATGTATTAACAAGAAGAATCTGATCTTTAATTTATTCCTCAATATTCCAAGACTAAATACGATAAACTATTTAATCAATTTTGAGCGGGATTTCCTATTAGGATGATAATAAGGAACGATAAATAAGCAACAGTAGATTTTGGCTACCTGACATCCGGAATCGCAACCACTACTGTAGTGTGCTCCCATTCTAGTACTCGTAAATATAATGATAAAATATCCGCTAAAAGGGAGTGTGCATGAGTGTTCTGTTTGTCTGTCTAAGTTGATCGTCTGTCTCATGACCCTGTCTTGATATTTTATCCATCCACAAGGAGGTCGTCTAATAACTTAGACCTAAGGGGCATACTTTTTTCTTTCCAACAACAATTTTCTGGCCTTTTCATACTCTTCGTCGCCAAGCAGATTGATGTGGCAGTTATCTGTGTTGCCCAGATTACCACAAAATTAGGAAGCTAGATGATAGAGTCAAAATATGTTTTTTAATAGCAGGTGAAATGTATTATGAAGAGATTAGAAATGAAGCATTTCTCGGGCTAGACACAAGCTGTTTTATTAGAAAACCTTTAGCAAATAAAGACGTGATACAACGGGTAAAGAAATTCTGAGACGTAATAGTAGCCAGGAACATGAAAAGTAACAATAAGGTTCGCTTTGAAAGTAGTTCATCAAAGAAACTTCCATATAGATAAATTCTAGTCCTTAGGAAGATAGAAGTGATCAAAAAACCTAATGATAGACCAGATGGAGTTATTCGATCCACTATTAGGGACTTGAAACAGAAAAACAAAGTCATGAAAGGATCGGACATTGATGACTTCTTCTGAATATTCCGGTTCATTTGTCTTTGGGATCGAATCCCAATATACTGTCTGTATCTAATTCATTCAACATATAATATCCAACGCCAATAACCTATCCTTTAGTGTTAGAGACTCATAGTTACTTCTGTATATTTCCCATGCTTTTCTTTTTACTTCCTCCACTCCATTAATACATTGTTTGTAACAATAAGCTAAATCTGATTTTGCTAAATCATAAACGAACTGCTGTGACATTTGTTTTAAGACCTTGATATCTCTACGAATGGTAGACTGGTCAACATTTAATTCACTTGCTATTTCTTCTTCAGTCATAGATTGTGCTAGCAAAGAAGCAACTTTTCTCCTCCTTTCTTCAATTCTAAAAGTATGCCTACTCAAGTTCATTTTATGCGTTTTGCCCTCCGTCCAAAAAAGCTTTATGCAATTTTAGGATTAGTGACATATTTACAATTCCATAGACTATTCTTCCAATTGACTTATACATACATTACATCTATAACATATATTACACAGGTTATATATAAGAACTATGTAATGCATGTAGAGTGTGTAATACTAAATGGCTAAACAGAGAAAGCAAACAGTGGAGTACAGAAATGTTCGCCTGTCTATTGAAACATATAATAAACTTGATAAATATCTTCTTGAGCTTATTGAAAAAAGAGGAGATAGGCATATTTCATTGGACGAGGCAGTATATTCATTAATTGAGGCTTATTCCTTTACCAAAACAAAGAGAGGATAAAAGTCGTTGATACTTTCCCGCGAGATACTCAGATAGATATACTAATTCGTTCAGATGCCCAGCCTCTTATCAAGAGTAACTCACGTTATCAATACAAATTTTGCTCAAGTTTCGGAGGCGCTGGAGGCCAGTTCATGTAACTTTAAACTAAATG
>JBPCNB010000512.1:0-2978 GCA_051001675.1 Nitrososphaeraceae archaeon
CAATTACGCCACACTACGGGAAGAATATGGCAAAAAATATGGCATAAACAGTTTTACTCAATTTGCATGTGTCTTTATGCTAAACATACTACAATCCAAGGCTAAAATACAAAATTATGTTCTCAAACTCAGAGAGTCAGATTTTTTATGGCTAATTGGTATTTATAATGAAAAGAAGCAGCATTACCATCATCAATATGGTACCCAGACCTTTGAGGAATTTGCAAATGTTTTTCTTAAAGAGATTTTGGAAAAGGTAAATGCAGCAAAGAGAATTCTAACTATATAGTCACATTAAATCGAAAATATTTTCGCGTTAAATTCAGCATATCTCAAAAAGTGAAAGACATAAGGACTTCCCTATGTTGTAGTCACATATTTATTACGAGCAGTTATTAAGGATTCGAATGTCAACATCCATCGTCATCAAAAAAATTCTTGTTCCTATTGATGGTTCTGATCTATCATTTAAAGCTGCTAGTTATGCGTTACATTTAGCCAAAATGGAAAATGCAGAGCTAACAGCACTAAATGTCGTCGAAGATATCAAACAAGGAGGTTCAATAGGTTTGCAGGCAAAATATGGGAATGTATCCATTGTAGATGCATTCCGTAAAGTGCGGAAAGAATCAGCAGAGCAATGGATAAGCAAAATAGAGCAAGACGCAAAAAATCAAGGAGTAGCTCTTCATGGTGAAATCCTAGATGATGAGGATAATTCTTCTGAGTCAGGAGTTATAACCGAATATGCTGAAAAAAATAATTTTGATCTTATCGTAATTGGGTCTAAGGGAAGATCAAAGCTAAAACGCTTGCTTACGGGAGGAGTCGCAAATGCGGTGGTTAATAACGCCAAGACGCCTGTACTCGTAGTGAGATGACAACCATAATCATGTTATAGTTGAAAGTAGATAATGGCAGACATTGAATAGTACCCTACAAAGTCCCAAGACAATGTGTTTCCTGCATAACGAAGTGCTGCCGCCTGTCATAATAACCACATAATATTCCCAGATTCCGATTTCTTCGGATTTACCGATCTGTTTTGTAAGTAATCCCAGTTTTTCATCCCATTCAGTCAATTTCTTTCGGGAATGTCCAAAATCCCTCAAGTCGTCTGCCACCTAAATTATTCATTCTTCCAAGTTGTGCAGCGAGTCGTTACGCTTGTTTCTCGTAGACATTTAGCCTCTATCGCGAAATCTCTTGATGATGAACTAAAGAATGCCGAGACATGCATGTTTTCCAACAGGTCAACTTTGAGCAGTTTTGTGGCCTAGGAATTTTTAATATGCATGATTTACTGCCAAATCCTAATGTGGCTCGTATTATATTTGAAGGAATATTTTCCAGCATGAGTTATAGACAGATACCGATACATGAACTTAATATCTATATCCCTGTACAACCTGTAGAAGTTACGCTAATAATTGTTAGTTCTAATAATTGTTGACCTCAAACTATGCTCGACAACTTTACTGCCATAACTGTAGATGGCACCAAAGGACAACAGAAATTACGGTTAAAGAAAAAAGGGAATTAGAGGGTGGACTCACGTGAGAAAGGAAGTATTTTCATATAAGGCAAATTCTATAGGATCGTGAACATTCAGGTTAAAGCCTAGGCTGGATAAGATACCTATTATAGAACTTCCATACTTGTCGATCCGATATGGAGGTATACTGGTTGTAAGATCAAGTAGAGTACCAAAAGATTTTTTCTCGTTAAAAACTGCTATAGAACATCAGATGAAGAGATTGGCTAAGGCTGGGCAATCAATTAGGTAATGGATGGACCCATTTGATAAAGGGCATGTATGAGCAACCAATAATTGTTGCTTTACAATAGCCATTTCAAATTCAAAAGGTTTCATTACCTATCCACACGCACATCTGAATATTGCATGGGAAAATGTCGTATCTGATGTAGATTTATTAATAATCTGCAGTAAGGAGGTTATAGCTATCGAAGTCAAATCAAAAAGAGATATTTTTAAGAAGGCATTTCTACAACTCAATAGAATAGCACCTTTTGTAGATAGAACGTTTGTCGCTAAAGATAATGAGGCAATAGCAGATAAGTTCAGAAAAACCAAAATGAAAACAGGTATTCTCTATATTGATTTATCCCACAACAGAATAATAGTAAAAAAATCCGCGAATAAATATAAAATCTATCCTTCAGTTGAAAGTCTTTGTTATTTAAAAAAATGTTGTTTACAGGAACTAGCAAAGAAATTTAAAGTTACACCTTATCGCAAAAAGACTTTGGATATCGAGGTAATTTCAACCAGTGTTCCAAATAAGTCAAATGCAAAAGCCTTGATCATTAGTTAACTCCTTCCACGCAAGCCTAAATACTCCTTGCTATTTCTTCCAGTGTTGCAATGTATCTATTCTATTGAAGGAGAAAAAGTTTTTGTAAGGAGAGTCTGGGTTGTATTATCATGAGTCAAACTGCAGATGGTGCAAAATATGAATAGTCTACCACTCAACACGCATTAGCATATCTGAAAGTAGCTGACAATCTTCCTCATTGTACAGAAGGTGAATCTGTTCTGCTTGAACATGTTATTAAAGATGGTGAGAGGATTGATACAGATCGGGTTGAGTATCATAATGTAACTACATAAGGTATACTTAGTAGAGAAATATAACCAACACTACTCTCACAGATTTAGCGTAATACAGTTAGTTTATAACTATATGAAACATATCCACTTATTTTTTCAGCATTTTCTTGTGGAAGCCATGTTGCAATGGCCATTAGAATGTATTCTGCCCCTTCAGGCAGATCAACTACGAAGGTGGTTTTCTGCGACTCATTAGCTACTTCCATTACTTTAACAGGGTTTCCGTTGATGGAATAAGCATTTACTGCTAGACTGTCTGATTGCGCCTCAGGTGGAGCATTACCTTTTATTGCAAATCTAAGCATAGAGTCTTTTTCTACGGTAACTGTTCGGTTTGGTATTGTTG
>JBPCNB010000513.1:0-2496 GCA_051001675.1 Nitrososphaeraceae archaeon
GACGAGCTATGATGACGTATTCGATGCCTTCAGGTTAGCTCTCAAATTCTATTCTTATGAAGGAGAACAATCACAATCAGCATCAGAAGTATGGACTTAATTCAAAATCTATTTTTGAATAGCGTAGATATTCTCATAACATGTAAGATAAACTTTGTTGAAAGTTTTCACTAGACCGATTTGCTATCAACCCATACTTCGATTCAAACATTCTCACTGGATTATGTTTACACTGCCGCATCGGACTTTTAATCCCGTTATACTTCGATTCAAACTTATTTCTTGGATTATTTGGTATCTTTACCATTGAGCATGTAAGATCCAACGTCACTTATTGTCACAGTTTTACCTGTCTTGCTTATAAGCTCAGCCTGTTTCTTACGTAATTGGCCCAACACGTTGTGATGAATTCTAACAGACGTGGAATATCCTTTGTCGATATCTGCAGCATTGAGCCTCTGCTCATGGAAAGAATCACAAACCTTGCTGAAGACAGAGACACTATATTGCTGTACAGACATAGACTCGATCTACGTATTATGTAAGTATCTATTTACTCTTCTTATTCTCCATCTTCCTCTTCTCCTGTGTTTTCTCTGACAGCAGTAGTTGCATTCAAAGACATATCTACAAATTCGGGTCTAGCAGCAGGAGAATTATTTCCTGTCTTACATGTTAGTTCGAGATCTTTTATCGGCACTACACATGCCTTATATTCATTGCCAGCATTTACAGTTACATTTGGAAAAGTTGCAGTATATTCTATAAGACCAGCGCTAGTTCCAGTATCATTTGTTGTTGAAACTACATATGGCGCTTCTGCATCCAAGAATTTCACCCTTGATGCTTCGCCATTATTTACAGTAACAATTGCAATTACATCACCTTTTGATCTATCTATTCCAAATATTGTCATAATAACTTTAAAGATATCCTCTCCTTTTCCTGTCTCTGCTTGGATTGGATCTATCGTCGTCGTTGTTATTATCGTAAGGCCTGAAGCGGAGAGGATGGTTAGAACTGTTGTTAATGTAAAAGCCAGACTAACTATTTTGTGTTTAACTAATGCTGAATCCATGGGGTAATGTGCATAACATAAGTAATTAGGCTATCATGGTTAATTTGTTAGATATTTTGAAGAGTATTGCCTTTCCTTAACTATGAGAGACTCTAATTAGGATAATGACCTATTAGTAAGAGTTGGTTTGAATGGATTCAAACTATATGATGTTAACATATCAAGTTATTTTAAAGATATCAAGTATACATTCATTCGTTATCCTTTCAGCATTATTATTGGTGTTATCATTGTGGCATCATACTACAGTATTTGCCAATCATGGGCAGGAAATATCTTTGACACTCAATTCTGCACAGTTCTTACCACTATCGTCAGCTGAAGGAAATCAGGTCAACCTAGTTGTAAATTACTCTGCTGTTAACTCTACAATCTTGGGTCAAACAATAAATGCTGTTATGAAAGTGTATGCTCCTAATACCACAGCTATAAAGTCAACATCATTTCCAAATGGATTTACTGCCAATAGCTCTGGAACACAAGAACTTAAAACCACCATAACTGATAATCAAATTCAAAATGTCACAGCAGTAGTGCAATTTACAGACGCAGCAAGAATAGCACCTATATCTAATCCCATGCAAGTGAATCTTAGCTTGACTCGGCCTACCCTTGAATATGTGCAAGCCGAGGAAGTAAAGGCACCTGAAATTGCTGCATTACCATAATTCTTATTGTATTGTATTAATTGCTTCATCTACTTTTTTCAAGAGTTCTTCATTTGAAATCGGCTTTCGAATAATGATATCTTTTTTTCTTAATCTAGAATATTTTTGTGTTTTGAAATCTTCATGGTCGCTTGCTGTGAAAAAACACACCTTTACAAAATCATCTATCATTTTTATCCTTTCATATAAATCAAAACCATTTAGACTAGGCAGTTTGATATCCAAAATCGCCAGATCGTAAATACCAGCTTCAAAGCTCTGTAATGCTAGGAGTGGATCAGTGAAAGCATTTACTTTAAACCCTTTTTGTTCCAACAATATTTGCAATAGGAAAATAAGATCATCTTCGTCATCTACTACCATTATTTTCTTTAGTTTGTTTTCCATTTGGTTCCCATTAGGATATTGGAGTAATCCTTGAGGAACGTCGAACAGGAGGTAGAGCGTATTTCTGTCTAGATATAACCATATTCAGGATTGCTTGCGTTATATTACCATTGCAGGGGAATATATAGGTTAGTTGCTCAAAACCAGCAATACTCACAGAAGCCGTGAAACAACATCGGTTCTTCAACACCCATCGCTGATTTCTTTAAGTCACAATCTTATCTCTCTATAACCCTATAACCCACTTGAACTGAACTAGTCTATCTCAGCTAGTATCCTCAATACTATGAAGATATTTGAAACACTTAGTTGGATTACATTAGGATTTATGCCTACGATAGCAACCATGGGGCTAGCTTGGAG
>JBPCNB010000514.1:0-1343 GCA_051001675.1 Nitrososphaeraceae archaeon
CATACCAAAGGGTGCGTCTGCACCATTGATTGATTCCTCTATTACTGCTGTAACAAAAAAAGCTTTATTGTTTATTCCTTCATAATATCGACGTGTGTGAAAACTGTGAAAAGGAAATGGAAGTAGCACTTGAAGCACTAAAGCTAAGCGGTGGTATTTTCTCAATGTGTTGAGCCATACCTGTTGTTGCCTGTTTTATCAATGCAAAATATCAAAAAGTCTTTTATTAATACAAAAATAAAAAAAGGGATTTGGAATAGCAGTTAGAGATGTGCTTGCCTGCTTTATTTAATCATCCAGTATTGAAATGTCTGCACATGTGGTCACACCAGCTGCACTGTCAATCAAGTTCTGACCACAGTTGTGATTGACTGATTCACCACTGCCAACGTTCTTTTGTTTTAGTTCTTGTTCTGTCTCTGTCTCACTAGAGGCGCCTCCGTATGCATACGCTAATGGGGTTGTTATAGCAATTACAGAAAGTACACTTGCTGCTAGTACTGCTGTGATTGCGATAGATTTCTTGTACATTGTACTTTGTATCTATAATCTATGATTATATCTGAATTAGGAAGGTTCTATACCTGATATTTTAAAGTGATATGTGATAGCACTATCTTTCTAAACAAACTAGACATTTTAGAAGACTAAAAAAGACACAGGATATAGTCTATAAGAAATGTACCTGTCTCTCCTTAGCAGTGTTTTTATTTATTGTCTTTTATTATAGAGTGTTGGTGTAGGATCTTTAGTAGTTAGTATTGCTGCTATTGCTAAGGTTCTTTGATTCATGTCATCATCCTACACCAACTACATATAATAGTCATTGTTGTCGTCATCATGATGCTCAGCGTCTAGCATCTGTGAAGTATGGAATCTGTTTGGCGACACAGTCGGCATTGTCCTTGCGAGGTCTTCAACCGCCCCGACCTTGGGAGCATTTACCTTTAGTCTAAAGACCATTTCTTGTTATATCGAATAAGGGTAAGGCTGCAGTTAGGTTCTCTGTAAGATATTACGTTTTGGTAAATATGAGAGCTCTAAATTTCAAAACGTAACAGATAATCATATTACTACTTATGGAAGTTACAGAAGGTTGGCTTCCTTGCAATGTCTTTGCTATCCCAGACTGTGTATTACCCTGGGATGATAAATGAAGTACATTACCCTGGCTCCGTTCTAAAATATTCATAAATGAGCTCAGATTATTTACCTTCTCCTTCGCGTTGTTTAAGTCTATTCATTTTCAAGCTTAGCATATCCTAAAACTTACTTTTTCAGAAAGGAAGTTTGCTGTACGGACGCAGTTAGAATCTCTAAAAGTATTAACGCACAGGGAATGC
>JBPCNB010000515.1:0-3049 GCA_051001675.1 Nitrososphaeraceae archaeon
CAGTAGTGGCATTATCGCCAGTCATGTTTCCGCCAGTCATGTTTCCGCCAGTCATGTTTCCGCCAGTCATGTTTCCGCCAGTCATGTTTCCGCCAGTCATGTTTTGGGCAAAAGCCGATGTTGTCGCTACAACTAGGCCAAGTGCTGCTAAGATTGCAAATCCCGATAGGAGTATTTTTGTATTCATTGCCTCCAATAAGGTGTTTAGGTTATATAAAAAATTAACTATTACAGTGTGATCCACACTTTAAGATGAAATAGTATGGGATAGAGAATAGACCAAATAGCCACAAATAATTGGCTTTTCCATTTATGGATATGACTAAAAAGCCTCCGCGTTCCTTCAGAATGTATATTTCTTATGTCTGATGATGCAAACATGCTAATGCCATGGAAGGCTCGAATATTTGCAACGTAAAAGAACTTAAAAATATACTCCGATCGCTCGATTCAGATGAAGGAGTAAGAATTGAACAATCAGGAGGACGGACTAAAATGTTCATTTCGAAGGGCTCTTCGGGGGTGTTTGCTGTCCAGATTGTCAGCGATGATTCAACTAATGACCATGACGTGAGCGTCGAATATTTAAATTCAGTGCAGGAGGTCGTATCGGTCATAAAGACTGTATTTAAAGAGGGGGCTTCTTATCTTGTCTATTAACACGTATTATTAGAAAACTCCGATCGAAGGTAAGGACATCCCTCGACTGAATGTCATTGGAGAAAATTTATTTTTCTCTCGAAATTGAAATTTCCACCGTAGATACATTGCGAGTCCTACCGTCATCCGATTTCACTTCTTCCGAGCCGATGTTTACGAGGCCAACTTTATAGCCTAATGTATCCATCCTCTTTACAATTATCTGAGCCACATCAACTGCCCTTGTTATACTTTTTCCCCTAGCTTTTATAACTACGATTGGCTCATTTGCAAGTTGAACCAGAGTTGCCGTAACGTATGTCATTAAAGGTTTTTTCCCTATGAAAACTGCATTGCTTGCTTTGAGACCAGATTTTGCGTTGCCTGTGGACATCTTTGAATTTAAGACCTTGCTGAAATATAATGTTTGTTGATTTTCCTCAGCTCTGGTTTGATTCGAAGCCAGCATGTTTTCTTAGTATTTCTTCAAGAGCCTCGGGGTTTTCGGAGATATCCTTCAAAGCGGCAGGGTCCTCGACTTCATAACAGTGTAGAAGTTCTTGGTCGTCCTTATAAAACAAGAAGATTTTATCTTCAAATACACATTGATATAATCTATCGGCCTCCATTTTCTCCGGTTTGAGTTTTATACCTTCCGACTCAGCCTGCACAGGATATTCCAAGACCATTTCTGTATAGGATTAACAGGCAAAAAAAGGTTATCCGTCATTCTTATTGTGAATAATATCGTTTCTGCATTGCATTGCATTGCATTGCATCGGGTTGACTGGGGAAGTCTTGATGACACTGATGAGGCCTTCTGCTCTTGCTATGATGATGATAGAAATTGATCTCAATCCTAGTAAATCTATGCCGAATTGTATGTTGAGAATCAGCTATCTTGCAGAATAGAAATGCTCTACTAAAGGTCAGGTCGGACTAGAATGAGAGTTGTTTTTATTTCTTAAATCAAATATCTTCAATCTCTGTTCTATGTGCATTATGCTGATGAGATATACGCCCAACCAGGGCAAAAACATGACCTCTCCGGCTATTGAATGATACGCTTCCCATTCGTAAACGTTGGTCGTTACAAGGAGTGGAAAAAAAGACAAAGATATTATCCGAACTACGTTTACTACTGCCGTGCCAAGTGTACCAATTACAAAGTAAGCCAATCTCCTGTTAAGAGGTATTTCTATTTTTAGGAGGAATGCGAGCATTACTAGTGTATAGATAATAAGGCTGTGTACGCCGGCGGAAGGCCAAAAAACTCTCAAAGCAAACGGCCCATTTAACCCTGTTAACACCAGGGAGTTACCTTCGGCAACTGCGGGGGTCCCTGGGCCTAAATCAATCAGATTTTTGTCGACCCAATTAATAGTCACTTCATCTATTTCTAAATATAACGGTACGATCATTTGCAACGGCCCAAGGCTATCATAAGGAAAAAAAGCGTCCAGAGAAAGGATAATGGCGTTTCCTGCTAGATAAATTATTGCAGCAGGAGCAATTTTGTAGAATTTTGTACCAAAAAGTATGAAGAGAGATGACGCCAAGAATGAACAGAGTACAATGAAGTCCCACATCCATGTCCAGGATTCGGGGAGGACTACGTGATCAGCACTCGCAGAAGATTTTATTAATTCTTGAAGTCCTAACGACTCAAGAGATGCAAAGTAAATAATGGTGAGGAAGGAGAGTATGCAGACAATGTAAAGTCTTCTTATATTTGGAACAGTTTTTTCATAGCTTAGTAGCTCAAATACGATAAAGGCAAGAGCAAATATGAAGCCGCCGCGGCCTTCATTCCACGATAGAGAAAATGAATCTGGGTACAAAATTATTGCAAAGAGAATAGGTGCAATTAATGCTAGTACCGCATATAGGTTAGGACCCAAAAACATGGAAATAAGTGACATGACCTTTCTTGAACTGCTCTTGTCATTTAATTACTTCTCCGTTGGACGGGAATCCCGTCAAAATTTTTACCTTAGCCACTAGGAAATTGGATTGGACGGGTGAATTGGAAAGCATAGCGTCCAAATCACACTCACTAAATCAATTAGAGTGAGCACTCAAAAGCTAAAGTAATATTCTTGTTCTTTTTTTGAGGTTAACCAAACTAGATATGCCAATATTGTTGGTTGATGAAATAAGAAGTTCCTTGCTTTAAATGATTGAATTGTCTAACTGCTGTTGACGTATGCTCTAGCTATAAGTCTGGCTATTCGAACAGGTTCAGGAATCGAACCTTGATGTGTAAAATGGTTAAGCATAACAATAGAGTTTGACAGGCTCAATCCCCAGTGGCGTATAAATAATGATTTACCGGTCTTAAGATTGATTTGTTGCCTTTCACCTAAATTGTGATATTGCTCTAACTTCGCATGCCAGTCATCCTGGAAAG
>JBPCNB010000516.1:0-2685 GCA_051001675.1 Nitrososphaeraceae archaeon
TTGGAAATCTCATAATAGATAAAGTCAAAGTCAGCTCCTGGAACTCGTCAACCAAAAGTGAAGCAGCATTAAGCTCTTACGAAGTTCCAAGAAGCTATCTCGTAATGAATTGGAACGGCACCGGACACATGAATATCACAAATTCCAATCTTAATAATTTGGGCTTTAACGGAACAAATGGTACCTGGGGAATTTCTTATTATTCTGGTGCTGGAAGCAAAGTACAAAATAACTCGATATCGTCCAACTACAGATCCCTTTACTTCGGACAAAATGCTTCTGATATTTCTATTGCAGACAATGACATTAATAAAGGCCTACAAAGCGGTCTGAACCTTTACAAGTCCTCAAACCTTAGTATAACGAACAACAAGATAGTGAATAATCGAGCACATGGGATAGCCTGTTTGGAGCAATGTGGCTCCATCCTCATAAAAAACAATGAGATATCGAACAACCTTCGAGAAGGAATAAATTTAAATCAAAAAACGACTAAATCTGTTCTATTTGATAACGTTCTTTATAATAATTCTAGGTCTGGGATTGGTATATGGAACTCAACTGATAACATTATTGCAAGAAATACAGTCACCCAAGGTAGATTTGGAATAACAATTGCAGATAATGCATATAACAATAGCGTGAGTCAAAACTCAATTAACAATAGTTACCAAAGTGGTATTCACGTACACTCAAATGCTCGAAATAACGAGGTTAAACAAAATATCGTATCGAACGCTGGAGCAGGGGGCATATCATTAATTGGTTCAAACAATAACAGTTTGATTCATAACTTGGTAACAAATAATTCGAAATATGGGATTAGATTTATCAATGCTTCAAATAATTGATTGGAAGAGAACAGAGTAGTTGGCAATATACCGTACAACTACTATTCGATGCCCGATAGCAACTACAACATACTCAAAGATACATTATTTAGTAATAGTAGTTTGAGATTCTTCGATATCACAACTAGCGCAATAATTCAAAATTCCGACAATAAAGTTGTTATGTCTAATACAAAAATTCCCACATCAGCGTATAAGTCGTTCACCTCTTTAGTTGTACGACCTCCACCGAAACAATTCGTGGTAGATACGCTAGATATGTCTGTGGTTCCTTCAAAGGATTATGTTAATATCTCAACTGTAAGCAAGAATTTCGATTCGGATTCGAAACCTAAAAAGTGGACAGAGACTTCCTCCTATCCCCAAATAACAAGCGAGTACACTATTGGAGGCTTTCCACCCAATACCCAGATTGGAATAAAGATAAATGGCTCATTTTGGGGTGCCCATACTTCGAATGGCTCGGGGCATATTTCTTTTACACATGACAGGGATGAGCGTGGAGGAATTCTGGTTAATGTATTTGAAGCTCAACCTGATAATCAGGCCGCTGTATCAGCAATAGTCTTTTTAGCTGCAATAATCGCGGCAATTGCTTCGTTCATTTTATTGAGAAAATTAAGAAAAAGGAAGAGAAGGCCATTTTAGCTAAGACAGTGTTAGGTCGCTAGTGGATTGGTTGATCGGTTGGAACTCAGAATTTCATTGGACGAATGATAAAACCCGTCTAATAATTTGCTCTTATGGAACGTCGTCGCCCAATATAATGAGACAGATTATTTGAGAACTGCATATTAACATTTTCCTGCGATGCAAGTAATATTATTTTAGAAAATATCAATGACAGAATCACAAATAATAACTAAAATTACACTTATTCCTCGAGTAAAGATGTCATCCTGCAACCAGTTGATTATAGCACTCAGTTAATACCTTTGTATATGATTACTACTTAGTCCTCAGATCATCTCAGGGTTTGGAGGGATTCAATTTATTCTTATCGAATAATTGGATATTTTCACAGATAATAGGTGATAAAGAAAAACTAAATCTTAGTTTTTGAATACGATCTCTGAAGCTATTATTCTTTCAGTTTAACGCATATTCAGCAGGAACCATATATTTAAAAAGAGCCTGAAAATAAGTACCATTCCTGAGCAAAGGAAAAATTAGAAATAGGCAGGATATTGTAATACTTCGAAATTATAAGGAATATATTCTCCTAGTCTTAATCCTTGCTTTGTCTACATTTACTCATTTATGGAATGCAGTTGGTTTTCCCGATCAAGCACCAGATGATGGTACATATATTCGCAGGGCGCTTCGTGTGATAGAAGGGCTTGGACCACAACAAGATACGTTTTATGACCATCCGTATCTCGGACAGATTTTTTTGGGCACTGTATTCAATGTAATTGGCTACCCCGACGTAGCTGTGTCCTCCATGCCTGCTTCGATGCAGGATTTACAGCGCTCAGTGGAAATGCTCTATACTATCCCTAGAATATTGATGGCCATACTCGCTGTAGTTGATACCTTTCTTATCTATAAGATAGCTGAGTGGAGATACAATAGAAATGTAGCATTTATTGCAGCTATTTTATTTGCAGTAACACCTCTAAGTTGGCTATTTAGAAGGATGTACCTGGATCCAATCCAGCTACCTTGTCTCTTAACAGCGATACTTTTTGCACTATATTCAGGCTTGAAAGCAAGACAAAAATCAAAGTTAAAAGAAATAAGAAAAGTAAAATCAAGAGAAAAAAATGAAGAGATAAAAGTAAGAGGAAGAGAAAGTCAAGGAAAAGATTGCAACAACTACCAAGACTATGAG
>JBPCNB010000517.1:0-8599 GCA_051001675.1 Nitrososphaeraceae archaeon
TAGGATCAGTAGCATCTTTGCCATTAGTGACGGTATGGGGGGTTGTATCTTTATTCTCTACTGCTATCATGTCTCCCACCTTTATAGAGAGCTCAGCAGGATCATAATATTCATTTCCTTGTACTGATGCGCCTTGAGGGATGGCAAGTGTTGCTGCTGCAGTAGTTGCGGTAGACGCTGAGGGCGCAGAAGCACTTGTATCGTTGGTAGTACCTCCTGTTGCTGATTCTCCTCCTGCAGAAGCATTTTGAGCTGAAGTTGATGATGCCTCAACTGTCTGAGCTGTTGGTTCTTCGACAAATAATTTTGCCTTCATATTATAATGTAGTAATCCACAATATTCTCTACATTGAATCAGATATTCTCCTGTTTTATCAAACATGTTCCATATGGTATTTACCCGGCCTGGCACCACATCTAGCAATATAGTAAAATCAGGGATGTTAAAGTTATGGATTACATCAGTTGAAACAAGTTCAAATTTGTACGGCACTCCTTTTGTGACATGCAGTTCACCTACCTCCTGTTTACCATCTTCGTGTTCAAAAGTCCAAAACCATTGCTGTCCTGTGACCTTGATAGACTGAGCATCTGCGGGTGCATGCTCTACAATCCTCTCTATATTCCAAGATTCGGCACCCACATAGGTAAGAAGACTGACAACCACTCCGACGTAAACCCATTCAACAGTGGCATGCCCCATTAGCGATGCATTCCCTCTAAATGCTCCCTTGGCTTATTTTTCTTATTAGACTCCCGGAAACGCCAACAGACATAGATAACGGTACCTTGGACAACGGCACCAACCGTAAATGCTACAACCATCAGCCTATAAAATACTCCCCAGATCTCTACTCTCCTAACAATAATTTCCTCAGGAGGTGACCCTCCGGGAGACCCTTGTTCTTGCTGTGCTGCCGGCTCTTGTGCAAACGCCATTTCCAGCCCCGCGTTAAATATTAAACTCGTAAATGAAACGGATAACACAGGAGTGAAAATCACAATTAACAACCACTTATTAGCATTTGTCAATTTAACGCTCGAACTCATCCTCCCTCTTATTAGTTCTCCGTGCCAAATAGATTGTTATATCTAATTTAAGGCTTTTGAAATTATTCGTCCAGGTACCTGGGCATTCCCATCACATTGACGCCCGACAGAGAATATACGTTCTCATCATTTTTTAGAATAGTTAGTGATGCATTGCGTATATGCCATTTATACAAAGATTCAGGTCTTAAATCTAGCAGGATCGAAATTGCGGCTTTGATTGGGTCTAAATGAGAAATCAATAACACATTCTTGTCTGGGTATCTTTCTGCTATCTCGTCGAGAATATTTTTTATTCTCTGCTTTATAGAGGTAAATGACTCAACTCCATAATGTGTTAGCATAGAATTATTCTCTGTATAAAACTCCAAGAAAAGATTCCCGTATTTTAGAATTATATCCTCATAAGCCATACCAACAAGTTTACCAAGTTCTATCTCATAGAGCCGCTCATCAATTTGATAAATCACACCAAGGCATTCGCAAACAATCTCCGCAGTTTCGACAGTTCGAAGTACAGGGCTAACCAGTACTTTATCAATGGAAATGCCTTTGAGATATTTTGCTGTATCGAGAACTTGTTGTTTACCATATTCAGTAAGATGGGACTCGATATGCCGTCCGACAAGAATCCTATTTACATTATTGTCTGCTTGACCGTGTCGCATCAATATCACTAAGGGCAAATTAGATTCATAAAAATTCATGAATATACACTAATAATAATTTTCATTATCTTGCAGATGTGTCACGCATATTATCGATATTAGTAACATCGTATAAAAAATTCCTATGTTGAGAAGCTTAATATCTTAACATCGTAATATCTCAAGTATTATGAGAATAGGAATAATTGGTGGTACAGGCGGAATGGGGGAAGGTTTTGCCCTTCGGTGGTGTTTTATGCATGACATCTTGATAGGTTCTAGAGACGTTCAAAGGGCAAGAGAGGCAGCAGACAAGTACAAAACGACAGCTCACGAAGCATACGGAAATAGCATGACAGGTAGCATCATGGGTCAAGATAATTCTTCGTTAGTAAAATCGTCCGATGTTTTGATATTATCTATCCCCTATGAAAATACTGTTGATACATGCAACAGAGTTGTAAAGGAAGTAAGTAGCAATTGCATTATTGTGTCACCTATCGTACCAATGGCAAAAACAGACTCGGGATTCATTTACGTACCCTTAGAGCAAAAGCAGAAGCCTGCAGCAGAAATAGTCGGTGAGATTTTAGCGCCGAGGTCAAGAGTCGTTTCTGCGTTCCACTCGATCTCGGAGGTTAAACTCAAAAATATAAGACAAAGTTTGGATGTCGACACGTTTCTTTGTGGCGATGATCCAAATAATGTAGCAATAATTGAGAACTTGGTTTCAGAAATTAATGGACTTCGCGCGGTATATCTGGGCCCTCTATCATTATCGTACCAGGCCGAAATTTTGACTCCCATGATATTAAACGCAGCAAAAAGAAATAAGATGAAAAATCCGGGAATCAAATTGGTGCATTGATGTAAATGAGAAGCAGTAGAGTAGGAGGGAGTAGAAGAGACCCCAAAGGAAAAAATTGGATGACAGCGATGGGAATTCTCTTCATTGTCATGGCTTTAATCATCGCCTTAAGAAATCTTTATTTTGTTACAACTGAGCTTTCTTTCGCATTCTACCTTGATAATTACACCAATGGACAAATTACAAATGAGAAGTTTGTTATTGCGATGATAATTGGCGGAGGAGTTTTAATCTTCTGGGGTTATTTCAAGAAGAACCAAGACGAAGAAAAGGATCCTCGCGATGAAGATGGAGGGAGGAGTTTTAATTATGATCAGAGGAAATAGTTAGAAATCTTGGGATTCCCGTTTTTATAGAACAATGCAATGACGTTATAATTTAATAAGAGTTCTGGATCATAACATAGTGAACAAAATTGGGTCTTATGAATCGTATTTCAACTGTGATTAAACAGAAGGCGAGTATTATGATTGACAAATATGAGGATCCTAGAGAAGCTCTAGATTACTCCTATACAAAACAAATTGAGCTTTTAAATAAATTACGTAGAGATATGGCAGAGGTCGTGACAGCAAAAAGGCGACTCGAAATGCAGAAGGCTAAACTTTGGGACAATATTCGAACTCTCGATGAGCAAGCCAGACGTTCTATCGATGCAGAAAGGGAAGATCTTGCAAAGCTAGCACTGGAGCGAAAGAACGCTAATCTCATGCAACTGCAGGGATTAGAGAAGCAAATTGCAGAAATGCTGACAGAGCAAGATAAACTCGAACAGACAGAGAAACGTCTAGCAACCAAAGTAGAAGAATTCAAATCAAAGAAGGAGGTTATAAAGGCACAATACTCTGCGGCTGAGGCCCAGGTTCGCATTAAGGAAAATGTCACAGGGATTTCTGAAGAGATGACAGATATTGGGATGGCTCTTAATAAGGCGGAAGAAAAGACAGAAAAAATGAAGGCCAAATCCGGAGCCCTAGATGAAATGATGAACTCTGGGGTTCTTACAGATTACACAACTAGTAAAGATACTATTGAAAAGGAGCTTGAACAAATTACACTTAAAGGTTCTGTCGATGAAGAATTAGCAAAGTTAAAGGCGGAGAAGCTACGTAAAAAGAAGCAGGTTATGGAGGAGGAGCAAAAAACTTAGTAATGAATAAGAAAGCTACTGCCAAGAAAATATCAAAGCCGTCTAGTAAGGTATCCAGCAGGAAGAAAACATCTGCAATCAAGGCGAAACGCAAGTCTTCTAAGAGAAGTTCTGCCTTAAAAAGAACCATATCAGTTGGGAAGAACAAAAAAACTAAAAAAGCTGCAACCAAACAGGCTACTAATAGAATTCGAAGAGGAACACAAACAAAAACCAGAGCTAGTGTAATTTACAAGACTAGCCAAAAGCCATCCGAAAGACACAGGATTGTGAGGATTATGGGCCAAGGTCAGTTTACAGTCGATAATAGTACGTTGAAAAGACTTAATGAGATAGACGATTCAATCGTCAAATTAGTCAGTACAGAGAGGTCCGATGATGTTGAATTTAAGAAACAGTTAATGGAACTTACAGACATTGTAGAAGCTAAAGGAAAACCTCTTGACCCAAAGGAAATAATTCAATCGGACATAATATTGCCAAGTCCTGATCTCTCAGTTGATGAAGCAAAGAGACTTTTTAGAGGCGAGGGCGTAATTCCAGAAACAGAAGTGTAGTTAAAGTGGTAGGCCCCAAATCGGATACCAGAGAGAAGCATCTTTTTCACAAGGCATTTCAGCTACAATTGTTACCATTATTTCCCTTTCAATTTCATTATCTCTTTCATTTTTATTAACTGGAACAAAGGGGTAAAACTTGTTCAGATTATAATTATATATAAGATACTGATTGTGTGTTTTGTTGTTGTTGCTAAATTGAAATACGGCTGCAAACAGTTGTTTGGAAAAGCCCCTATCATTTATTGTTTGTCCTACAGCAGATATAGCTGATATGATATCTTCGATTTCGGCACTTTGAAGTATTATCCAGAGATAACCGTAAGAGTCATTGGCTACCTGATAGGATAGGTCGGAATCTGTTTTGCTCACATCTAAGAAATTCTGGACCTCTGACATTGTCTCTGCAAAGAACCTTCCACTAACACTTTTCAGGCTTATTGCAGCTTTTCCCGTGCTCTTCAAATTAAGTTTAGTTTCTAACGAAATCTGGCCTGAAGACAAAGTAAAGAGTGCCTGTGAATCCATCTGATGGTCATTAGCATGATAATTATTATTTCCAAGTCTTTTAAAAAAATTCATCCCATGGAAGCCTCCATATCCATGAGTTTCTGTACTCTCTTCTGAACCGGTGGATGAGTTGAAAAGAGGTTTCCAATCGTACTTCCGGACAGAGCGGGAACGATGAAAAATGCATTTAACCCTTCTTCTTGTCTTAAGTCTCTCGTGGGTATATTTTTCATAGTTCCACTGATTTTCAGCAAAGCATTAGCCAACTTGATTGGTTTTCCAGTCATTTGTGCTGAACCCCTGTCGGCTGCGAATTCTCTATATCGGGAAATGGCTCTTATAATCAGAAAGCTGATAACCCATGTCAATAACGCTACAGCAATCACAATTATCATGGCCCCTCCTGAATTATTGCGGTTGCCACCATACCCCATTCCCCCACTATACAGTCCACCGTAGAATCCAAATTGCATTAGATACCATGCTACCGTAGAGAATAAACTTGCAAGAGTTAGAACCAGGACATCCCTATTTCTAATATGAGTCAATTCGTGCGCTATCACGCCTTCTAATTCTTCTGTATCCAAGATATCCATAAGACCAGTCGTTACAGCAACTACGGATGTCTTGGGTCCTTTTCCTGTTGCAAAGGCATTTGGCATACGCATATTTATTACGGCTATTTTGGGCTTTGGGAGATTATTCCTGGCAACTATTCTTTCAACCAAATCATGCAATTCAGGGAACTGATCTCTTGTGACTAACTTCGCTCCTGAGCTCCATAGAACTAGCTTGTCAGAGAAGTACCATTGTGCTAATATCATTACCGACGCAATTATAGTTATAGGCACAAATCCAAGACCAAGGTATGCAAGCACACTTAGAAATACTATATACAATAAACCAAGAATTGCGAAACTAAGAATCATTCGAGCAACTAGTCCTGAGTCTTTTTTTTGCCACGACGGTATTGCAGGGCTAGGCAATTAACTACTCTACTATTGTCATAATGCCGAGACTACTTTTAATTATTTGCCTGACTTGTGCATGAAAAGTTCCAACTTATCCATTGCCCGTTCAAGCACCTCTTCTCTAGGAAGATAAACCATTCTAAAATGGCTCGAGCCGAATGCTTTCCCGAATCCTGAACCATGCACTGTAAGCACGCCTGTGCTGTTCAATAAATCTAACACAAAGTGTTGATCGTCTTTCCAACATGAACTTAGGTCAATTTTTGGAAATACGTAAAATGCCCCAAGCGGCATCCTGCAAGACAATCCCTGTATTGCATTAAGACGTTTCACCACATAGTCTCTTCTTCTACGCAACTTCTCTACCAAATCTACTATATGATCTTGTGGGCCCCGTAAGGCTTCTACTGCAGCAATCTGAACAGGCAAATTCGTAGATATACGTACACGAGCAAGTTTGGGCACATTGTTCCGTAACTCATCGAGCCCCCTTGAGTTACTATTAAAACAAATATATCCACAACGCCAGCCTGTCATGAGATATGATTTCGAAAAACCATTTAGTAGGATCACAGGAGCATCTTTTGCCACTTTGCTTATCCCGGTGAATTGATCCTCAAATACAATCTTGTCATATATCTCATCTGTAATGATATAGAGATTGTGCTCTGTTGCAACATCTATTAGTTGTTGAAGACTTTTGCGATCGAACACTTCTCCAGTAGGATTGTTTGGACTGATTATACATATAGCCCTAGTTCTAGGAGTGATTTTTGCGATCAGATCTTCTAAATCTGGCCTACCATCTTCATTAATTTTGAATTCTACAGGTTTTCCTCCATAAAACTTCACGTATGAAGCATATGGTGGATAATATGGACCAGACATAAGAACTTCCGAGTTGGGATCTACAATTGAAGCCATTATCATATCCAGACCCTCAGATACACCGTTAGTAACTAGAACATCATCCTCTGTAAGAGGCAACCCTTTTTGCGATTCCTTTTCTGTTATGGCTTTTCTTAATTCCGGTAACCCTTCCGAATCAGCATAATAGTTCTTGTTATCCTCGACAGCTTTGATCAATGCTAATTTTATATGGTCCGGAGTTTTGAAGTCATATTTTACCGGATCCCCGATATTTAGGTATATTACTTGGCCGCCAGTACTTTCATATTTTCTTGCATGCAAAATAATATCACGTATAGCATATTCCACTCCATTTGTCCTTTCTGAAACTTTCAATTGAGCACATCTAAAGAGAGTGTACTTAGATAAATTGTTATGTCTAGGTCATGAACCGATTATCCCCAATTCGCTCAGGATAAAAACTATAGGGTTTGTATGCCTGATGAGAATAATTAAAATATCCCAATTGTAACAAGCCCGGCTTAGCCACAGACCATATGAAGAATCCATATTGTGGTTCGCGATACTTGTATAGTCTCAAATCAGATATTCTAAACCTTTTACAATATGGAAGCTAACTTGATTCGATACGGGTTTGTCTTCCTTCATTTTGATAAAATTCTAACGCATTGATGTCTTTGATTTTTTGGCCATCCATTAAAGTATATGTATGTGGTTTTTAACCTAAGAATAGCAATGGTGGGCCCGTAGCGTAGCCAGGATATCGCGGCGGTCTTCGGAACCGCAGATCGAGGGATCGAAGCCCTCCGGGCCCGGATATTTGATTAGACTAACTATTTACCAACGAGTTTTAATTTTTAAAATCCAAGTATCTGTATTACTTTTATACTTAGTACACCATCGTCTCGATATAGTTCGCCTATAGCTCTAAACTTGGAACCTTTTTTCAAAAATTCTCGTGGTCCTTCATAGTCGTAATGATTTAGCCGTGCGTGCCATTTGCCATCCACCATTACGAGTGCTTTTCCTTGTATGATCTTTTCTACATATAGATTAACAGTTTTTCCTGCGTATTGTCTTTGTCTCCAGTTCATGGAAGCGACTGTGCCTTCATCTAGCCACTCAGCCCTTCTCAACTTTTCGAGTTTCTTTATTGCCTCAATCATTACAGGATTCGCAATATCGAGATTGTCGGCAAGTGTGTCTATATCAGTTCCTTGTCTGCCATATTTTTGAAGATCAATGTAAATCCGTCTTGCGGCTTTATCAACAAGCTTTTTGAATCTCCCCGTTAATAACTCTGCTTCAATTAATAATGAATTCATCTTTCTATTTTTACGTAGTGTATTCAACCTTTCAATAGCTTCCTTCTCAGACAATATTCCCTGATTAACCGCTACTCGAACCGTTTGTGACAGATGATTCTCCAATCTTGTGTTTCTATTTTCTATAGTAATCAATTCATCTGATGTCATGGGATTGAGTTGTAGCTGAGCTTCTCTGTTAATGGGCCTAAATGTAGTCTTAATCGAGGCCAACGATTCTTTCATTTTCTCTACTCGTCTCGTGCTTGCATTGAGATAGCGCATATCCACACTATCTTTCATTGCAAGGATGATCACCATTCCAGCAGATTTCCTTCCAGTTCTTCCTTTTCTCTGAATATACCTTATTTCACTAGGAATCGGTTCATAAAATACAACTAAACCCACTTCGGGTATATCAAGACCCTCCTCAGCAATAGAAGTGGCAACTAAAACTTGAAAATCACCATTTCTGAACGATTCAAGAACTTCCGCTTGCTTGTCTTGTTTCATGCCATCGTCACCCAACCGTTTTGCTTGGCCGACAAATCTACAAGACGAAATGTTATTCGCGGATAGAATTTCTACAATATGTCGCGCGCTGTCCCTGTATTGTGTAAAGATCAAAATTTTTGACTTTCGGTTGTTATCCTTATATTCTTTAATAACATT
>JBPCNB010000518.1:0-5270 GCA_051001675.1 Nitrososphaeraceae archaeon
TTCCGAAACAGGAGATTGCAAAATTCAGAGGGTAAAGTTGTTAGTTAGTGAAGGAAATATTGAGAAGGTTCAGGCTAAAATCGGGAGAGTACAAGTAATTACCCAAGCAGTTAATTTTGCACGTGAATTAAGCAATCTTCCTCCCAACGATTGCTCTCCTTCACAGTTAATAAGGCAGTGTTTGACAATGGCAGATGAGTTTAGGCTCCGGACAACGGTTTTAGAGCGCTACCAGATGGAGTCTATTGGATTGAATGGCATAGTGGCAGTAGGAAAGGGAAGTAATAATCCTCCGAAAATGCTCATTCTTGAATATAATGGTTCTAATCCAAATGAAAAGCCTTATCTGCTGGTGGGTAAAGCGGTTACCTTTGACACGGGAGGAATCTCTTTGAAACCAAGTGACAAAATGGACGAAATGAAATTTGACAAGTGTGGTGGGTGCACAGTGTTCGGTTTGATGAGAGCAGTCGCTGGACTGAAGCTTCCAATACGCGTAGTTGGCATCGTGCCTTGTGTAGAGAATATGCCGTCGAGCAGTTCTTACCGACCGGGTGACATTATAAGGATGTTTAACGGTAAGACTGTGGAAGTTTTAAACACTGACGCTGAGGGTAGGATAATACTTGCAGATGCAATCGCGTACGGTGTAAAATACTTCGAACCCAGATTGATAATTGATTTAGCGACACTTACAGGAGCTAGTATTATTGCACTAGGCGCCAATGTCGCAGCGATGATGGGAATGGATGACAAGCTGAAGAGTCGGTTGCAGAGAATGTCTGAAGAAACAGGCGAAAAGATTTGGGAGCTACCTCTATGGGATGAATTTCATGACCAAATCAAAAGTCGCGTAGCTGATATAAAAAATATAGGGGGGAGACAAGGAGGAGCAATAACAGCGGCCGCCTTTCTATCAAATTTTACGGACTCTATTCCCTGGGTTCATCTGGATATCGCAGGAACAGCATGGACGCAGGATGGGACGTCGGAGAAGAGCTACAACCCTAAAGGTGCTACTGGTTTTGGCATACGTACAATAGTAAGGCTCCTGACAGAGGAAGTACCAGGAAACCAAAATACATAATTTGATTAGGGACGCCAGCACTGCCGTCTCCCAACCGCTCACGCAGGTCAGTAACACAGCAGCGATAGCAGGTTTGACTTCCGGGTTCGGAATGGGTCCGGGTCGCGCCCTGCTTCTATGACCGGCTAGATATGGATATACAGGAAGGCCAATTTAATTTTATCGAGTCGGTTCTAGATATTTCTAATGTAATATTTTTGTCTATAGCTGAACTCTAAATTACTCAGAATTTTTCCAAATTCGTTTGTAGAACTACACACAAGCTATATAACGCATTATTGTTGAAAACTAGTCAAATTTGGTCCATAGTCCCGATAAGACACATAGAGTCGCAGTGCTTGACGAAGAGCTCTGCCAGCCACGCAAGTGTGGTTTGGAATGTATAATTTATTGTCCGGTAAACAAAACCGGCGGCGAATGTATCGTACAACGAGAAAGTGATGGGAAAGCAGTCATATCTGAGGACCTGTGTACAGGCTGTGGAATTTGTGTAAAGAAGTGTCCATTTGATGCTATTGTTATTGTCAACCTTGCCAAAGAACTAGGATCTGACAAAATGCACCAGTTTGGTATCAACTCGTTTAGGTTGTATCGTCTTCCCATACCAAAAAGAGGCTATGTGGTAGGGTTGCTTGGAAAGAACGGAATTGGTAAATCAACAATAATAAATATCTTGTCTGGCAACGTTAGACCAAACTTTGGCAACTACGACAGAGAGCTCACAACTGAAGAAATTCTTAGTCGGTTCCAGGGTACCGAATTAAGATCGCACTTTGAGAAAGTGTTTGACGGGAGTATTCGCGCATCCATCAAGCCACAAATGGTCTCTATGATTCCAAAGGCCTTCAAAGGTACCGCTAAACAGCTTCTCGATAAATATGACGAACGCAAAGCGGCCGATGAAGTGATTTCACAACTGGGTTTGTACAGTTCGCTGGATAGAAGTCTTACTGAACTCAGTGGAGGTGAATTACAACGGCTGGCAGTCGCAGTAGCCGCTGTAAAAGATGCAGATTATTATTTCTTCGATGAGCCTTCATCGTACAACGACATCTATCAGAGACTGGCCGTCGCACGTGTAATCCATGACCTCGCGAAAGCAGGACGTAGTGTAATGGTTGTAGAACATGATATAGGCCTGCTAGATTACCTTTCAGATTATATTCATATTTTATATGGTGAACCCGGTGCGTATGGAATTGTTTCTACTCTACAAGGCACAAAGCTAGGGATTAATAGCTTTCTCGAAGGATTCTTACCCTCGGAGAATATAAGATTTCGAGAAAAAAGCTATACTTTTGATATAAAGAGTTCTGGCGATGAGCTAATCCCTGACGAATTTGTTGCACAGTATTCTGAGCTTAAGAAATCATTCAGATCTTTTTCTCTTTCTGTAACTTCTGGTCGCATTAGGAAAGGTGAGATTGTAGGAATCGTCGGTGCAAATGCGCTTGGCAAAACTACCTTTATGAAAATGTTAGCCGGTGTCGAAAAGCCAGACGAGGGCCGGATAGAGCTTGGCGCGACGGTGTCTTTTAAGCCCCAATACCTTAACAGCGAATCCGATGCAAGCGTTATTTCGCTCCTCGTAACGGCATATCAAAACGTAATAGAAGGTTCTCCTGTGGAGCAGGAGATTATTTTTCCACTCGGCATTAAGCGGTTATATGAGAAAAATGTTAGGAACCTTAGTGGAGGGGAACTGCAGAAAGTCGCAGTCGCAGCATCTCTGCTGCGGGAAGCTGACATCTATGCACTTGATGAACCATCTGCATTTCTTGATATTGAAGATAGAATAGCCCTTGCCAAATTTTTGCACCGCTTTGTGAGGGCTAGAGGGAAAACTGCGGTTGTTATAGACCATGACATGCAACTGATAGATCTCTTGGCCGACTCCCTAATTTTTTTCCAAGGCGACCCGGGATTGCGCGGCTTCGCTGGTCATTCTATGAAAAAACAAGACGGAATGAACAAATTCCTTCAGGCTCTGTCTATCACGTATAGAAGAGATGAAACTACGGGAAGACCGCGGCTTAACAAGGAAGGAGGAAGGCTAGATAGATTACAGAAAGAGGCAGGCCAATTTTACTATATCAATAGACAATCCATTTAGCCTCGATGGCTAACAAATTGAGGACACTCCTGGGGGATGTACCAACCGCAGATGAAAGACGGAGCGTCTATTCATCCTTCGACGCAATTGGAGATATCGTCATCATGAAGATACCAGATTCTCTTCTATACAAGAAGTACGCTATCGGCAACAGGTTACTTGAAAATTTGAATTCAGCCAATAGCGTTTTTCTTCAAACATCTGCCATTGAAGGAGATTATAGACTTCGAAAGTTAGAACTCCTTGCTGGCACCAATCGAACTGTAACAGAACACCATGAACACGGTTGTCGTTTTAAAGTGGACGTCAGCAAAGTATATTTTTCACCCCGATTGTCGACCGAGAGACTTCGAATAGCAGAAAAAGTTCGAGATAACGAAATCGTAACAAATATGTTCGCAGGAGTTGGCACATTTTCAATACTGATAGCAAAACAAAATCCTAGGTCAGTGGTATTCAATATTGACTCTAACGCAAGGGCAAGTTTATTGTGCCTAGTAAATGCCAAGTTAAACAGAGTACAAGATAGAGTTTTTCCGTTTTGTGGTGATGCCAAGTATATCGCGAGCAAGATCTTGTCTGGGGTTTCGAATCGGGTGTTGATGCCTCTCCCAGAAAGAGCCAAGGAGTTTGTTGGTTCAGCAATTGCATGCCTTAAACAGCAAGGAGGCACAATTCACTATTTTGCACATGTGGGAAGTCAGAACAAGAAAGACGCTATAAATGAGGGAATATTGAATACCACAAATGCATTCAAAGACTATAACCACTTAATCGCTGGTACAAGGGTCGTCAGAGAAGTAGGCCCAAGATTGTACCAAATCGTTTCTGATGTATCAGTGTGTAGGCGGTAAAGTCCCAAGACAAATTAATCAACTTGTGTTCTTGGTGCCGTCGCCATCGTGAATCCAATCCATGCCATTACAGCGGCCAATGCAGCCACGGCGGCTAGTATCGTGAGTTGTAAAAGAAGAAGGCCCCATTGAGAGGCAAGCAAAAAATACGAATAGATAATGAAGAGCAAAATAGAGATAATCAGGATTGCTAATCCTGTCATTCTGTTTGCCTTGCTCGGTGGTTTCATGCTATCACTGGGGAAATTCTAAGGCCATAAGGTAGGCATCTTCTCCATCGCGGTAGTATGAATGCAATCTTGACTTTATAATGAAGCCAAGGCGTTGATACATCCTAATAGCAAGATCATTGCTCACTCTGACTTCCAAATATATTTCATCAGCCCTTCTGGCTGTCAGGCCATTCATTGCCTCTACCATAAGCGACCAACCGATTCCCTTTCCCCGATGTTCCTGTAAGACGGCTACAGATACCACGTGACCTTTCTTTACGAATCCTAGCTTTCGAAAATTTGAAAACCCGAATTCTATCTTACACATAATGTATCCTACGATCTTCTGGTTCGTTTCAGCCACGATAAAAGATTCTGGCAACTCTTTTAGGATCGATTCAAAAAAATAATCTGAATAGTGTTCAGGAAGAGAGACAATGTTTATCTCTACCACAGAAGGAAGATCAGGATGATCACAGTGCCTTATTACGCAATCTCCGATCTTCCGAAGGGCTGTTTGCAAGGCATTATTGGATGTACTAAACAAATTATTTAATCTTATCAAAAGAATACCTACCTCCAAAGGGAATACTTCTTCTGAAGTTAGATTGGCAAATTCCTTTCTGGGCCCCCACGTGCGCTACTCCTCCTTATACAAATGAAATAGATTCCGTAACGTCAGTTGCAAGTTAGTGGCGACTCAATAGCTACCGCCTGAGAAATGTACACCTGAGTTTTCAACATCATTTGAGTCGAGTCGAGTATTAAGTTCTGCCTTGGGGGAGGGAATCCCACTAACTGTGCGGCTCCAAATGCAGGATCTTGCTCATCGCGACTGCAACGACCATTCCAAGAAGAAATCCCCCCATAACGTCTGTGAAGTAGGATTGCATTATATACACTCTAGATAGTGCCATAAGCGATGGATAGAACCATATTGCAGAGGCTAACAATTTTGACTTATGAACAAGTTTCAATTCAAGAATGCATGCTAGGCAGGTTGC
>JBPCNB010000519.1:0-7981 GCA_051001675.1 Nitrososphaeraceae archaeon
ACTTTTAACCCTGAGAATGGAAACATGTATGTTACCAACTGGTATTCGCAGACAGTATCTGTAATTTCTACTATTAATCTGTTGCAGGGGCAACAACAGCAACAGCAGCAGCAACAACAACAACCACAATTACAGCAGCAGCAACAACCACAACAAGAACAACAACAGCAACAAGAACAAATCCCACCTGAGTCGTACTTCTCACCAAATCCTTAAGCTCTCTGCCCTCGATATACAAATATAGTCTATGTCTTGATAAGGATGCATAGTATCCCCGATAAAAAATTCTCATTCACACAACTTTGATATAAATCGAAAGATAATGAATTATTGCCAGACCAAACGTAAGGTCCATTGACTAACTCTGTCTACCGGAATTGTTCCTGGTGGAATGGTCAAGTCATAAAATGCTAACTGACCCGATGGTATACTTGGTGGGTTCGTATATGCGTACTTGATGGCCAAAAGCTGATTGAGGTTATCGTAAAATGCAGCTATTACCTGAACAGAAGTAATGAGGGAAGGACTCGAATTCTCAACTTCTCCTACAATATGAAATACCCCTGCAGTATCATTGTAAGTGTTATAGCTAAGAATTGTAGGATTAGTATACTCGTTGGGAGGATATATGGGGGTTGTAGGATAAACGGGGTCTGTAACAACATAGGGTGAATAGCCTGCATAGGGTGAATAGCCTTCAGGATATGGTGAATAGCCTTCAGAATAAAGTGATCCTGAAGGATAAGGTTGTGTCGTTGGATATGCAGGGCCGGTAGATGCACTTGGGACAGAGGGGTAATAATTTGGATTTGGTTGCTGTGACGCTGTCGGAGGGATGGTATTACTAGCTGGACTATTAGGAGAGGAATTTCCATTGTCTGACTCAATCACGGTATTCTGCTCTCTAGATACGGTAGAGGCATTTGAGGACGTCCTTAGTGGTGACGAATTCGTTGCTTCAGATGAAGATGACTCGGGTGTTGCAAACTTGTTTAGGTCTATAATTTCAAAGGAATAGATCATTTCAGTAACAACTGGGAGATAAGTGGCAAAAGATTCGGGTGTCGAACGGTATGAAATGACATATGCTGTCTTATTAAATATCGCGCCTACATCCATTCCCATTATTGGAGTATGATCATCGCCATTATCTTCTTCCGCAGTGTATGTTAGGTTGTATATTACTGGACTTGTCGTGGCGTTCAATGCATAATTATTACCTTCCATAGTAGAGTTCGCAGTTTCGGCTGAACTCACTCTTAGATCGAGAACATGAAACCCTGCAAATGCGTTACGAGAGTTATTTACAGCATTGTCAATGTATTGCGTAACGTTAACAGGTTGCTCACCCAAGCTATCAATACTTATAGTGAGATTATCATGATTGGGAGAAGAGAATTTGGCAACTACTTGATGACTCGAATTATTGCTTGTAATTTCATTATTGCTGCCTTCAAATCCTTCTGGGAGGACAATAATCCAGTTGGACGGATATTTGATTTTGAATCCGTTGTTAGAACTCGTATAGTTTAAGTAAATTGTTTCATTAGTACTGGGTATCGAGGTTTTACTTGAAGTCAAATTTGCCACTGGCCCTACCCCAGAGGCTTCTTTGTCAGTATTGCCACTTCCTTGACCGAGCTGCGCAAGCGCGTACATTTGGCAACATAAGATTCCAGGAATGGCTTGTAAAGAGAGAGAGAGCAACAAGACGCAGCATACTAATACAAAGGAGGAGATTGAAATAAACCTCCTCACTCGGCTGTTTCGAAAGACCACAAATAATTCAGCTGGACCGGTGTACAAATTCGATGATCTACACATATATAGAATTCTTATGAATTAATACTTTGTCCCTTTCCCATTTATTATATACTATCAAAGAAAAATGAAATTTCCTTATGCTGTCTCACTCTATGTTACGTAATTAGCTATTGTAAGGCGAGTTTAACTACTTTCTAGATATTGCGTTTACTTCGCGCAACTTAAACGCCTGTTCAGACGTGTTATTCAAAATTAAGAACAGAATTAAAGACTTCATATCCTAATAGAATAAAAATAGAATTGTAGGGATGAAGGTCTTACGGAAATTGGGTTGCTATCGTGCAAGGGCACAGCTCGACGGAGGTAACTATGGACTTTTAGTGTTTATAAGTCAGTTCCTTCGAAAGAATAAAGTGAAAGAAATTTTAGGGCACCATAACTATGCATGGGCTGCCGAAAAAACTAGAGATTGCCCCCAGCCGGTATCTTTCATTCAGTATTCAAGAAGGGTGTGGAAAATTTGCTAAAGGAGGGTATTTCTCATACATGATTGCACAAATATCGTTCGGGATTTTGGTCTTAATTTCAGTGCTTTTACTGGCAATAGTAGTCGTTGTTCCTAGTTTTATTTCGATTATTAACGCACAGACAAGCGTGACTATATTCACGGAAAAAGAGAATGTGACAGTCCCCTATATCAATAAAGATCTCAATATTGATAGTACTAATGATTATGGCACTAACGATAATGATTCTAGTACCATTAGCCCTCCATTTATATCTCCAAACCCTGTTGGGCCTGCAGGACGGGTAAATATTACAGCGAATCATAGTGAAAGCGGGATGGATGTTATGTCTATTGGTGTCGACATTCATGGGCCTAATATAGGCTCAACAAATCCACGACTCGCCCCCACAACAATTGGTTCAATATCTATGAAACTAGTGTCTGGAACTTCAAGAGATGGATTGTGGAGTGGAAACTTTAGTTTTCCCACCTACCTTCCAGATGGAAATTATTTGTATTCTTTAACGATTAAGGATGGAAAAGGTTATCTTACAACTGCAGGTCCGTTTAGCGGTATAATACTTGACAGAAATCATCCAGACTCTGCAGAAACAAAGATTGTTACTGCAATAGATGGCGAGGGTAAAACGCTCCCTCTCGGGGGAACCACTAACTCACCTAATATTACCATTGTATTTGAGGGGACAGACAAAACGGGAGTGATACAGTCATTTGAATGTAATCTTGATGATACTATCATATTTAGTGAGCATGGACACGGCGACGATCCAGGTCAGGCTTCCTCTCCATATTCTAGTTGTTTTGATCTACTGAAAGTTTCCGCAGAGTCTACTGGAAATCAGAGCTATGCTAATCTTGGTGCTGGGAACCATACTTTTAAGGTCAGAGCAATTGACAACGAAAATGACCGCGATACATCCCCATCCAGTTTTTCTTGGAGTATTCTGCCCCCTCCTAGACCTACAAAATAGTCATTCTCTTGCAACTCGTGATGGGGGGCAATAATAGCATATATCATTTGTTTATTAGGTAGGATTTTTTAGCTTTTAGACTCGTACAGAGTTCAACGCACCACATCAATCAGTTTCAGCTCGTCAGGAATTTGAAACTAATACCATATACCGAAATTGGCTTGGTGTGTTTTTTTCGACAGTATACCATCGGGTAAAAAAGCAAGGGGACGTTGACACTGGCTGGCTGGTATTATATTACTCCCTCTTATGGGATTTTGAGTTTGAACACGCAAGATAACACGATAATAGACATATTATGAGTGAGTACGTACCTAATCAAAATCCCCAATTAAGGCTTTTCCGATATGATTTTTGTTTCTATTTAACGTGACAATTTGCTTTAGAGCAGGAACCATTCTCTTTCTTTATTCAGTATCTTTAAGGATGAAGAGAGGTGAGCGTTTCCGAGTTTTTATATTCTATCAGTTACGATCCCATAATTATTGCATTTAACCAAAATTATATTTCTGATTATTACCGATTCTTCACACCTCCAAACAGGGACAGAAAATAATAATATTTGGATCTCTCATTTATTTCCATATTAAAAGTGGATATCATTTTGTAAACCGTCCTGACGAATCTGCTATGATAGAGAACGAATAAGTTGATAGTCTCTTAGTCATTCATAGTTGTTCGTCTCGAAATGCAACGAAGATAGGAAGAAAAGAAGTTATACAAAAGAAAAATTGGTTATGTGGAAAAATCTATTCCGCCATCACATATCTTCTGGATATTACATAAAGGGTTCCTCCAATACTAGCAATAGCAGCTATAACTAATGCAAGAATTAGAGGTGACGATATCTGGAGTAATGGATATTTGGCTTGACTGGCCGATGTTTGTGGGTCGGATGATGGGGGAGCATTTTGTGATGGTGGTGAATTGTATGATGGTGGTGAATTGAATGATGGTGGTGAATTGAATGATGGGGGAGCATTTTGTGATGGTGGTGGATTCTGCAGTGGGGCTGAATTTATTATGGTAGGATTAGAAGAAGTTCCTGTTTCTTGGGCTGAAACCTGTTCACCTAAGAAAGCAACGGTTAAAACTGAGAATAGAATGAATATAACAGGAAAAAGTCTTGGCCACAACTTCTGAGTTCTATAATGATACAATCTTGAAGCTGGGAGTTGAGACTTAAGCATAATTTAATCCTTCTAAAGATTTTATTAGTAGGCTATATATGATTTATGAGTTAAATATCTATATCAATTACCGCATTTACCTAATTAGAAAGGTCAATCGCTCTCTTTGAGAAAGTAATCAGATCCTCACCATTATAGGAAACTCACCTGCTTCCCATTGCATGGGCAGGCAAATTAGTATATGATATCATACTTTTAGTCAATCGTGGTTCTTGTTGCGGTTAACTATATAAATACTCTGTCATCTATTGTAGAGTATCTATGTCATTTAAAGGCCCTAGTCTAGCATTATTAATTATTGTCTTTGGGATGTTTATTTCCTCCTTACTGATTATTAATGCTCAGATGATTGAAAAACCAATAGTAACTATTACTTTCCCTGATCCCAATCAAAAAGTTAAACCTGGCACATTAACAGTTTATGGAACGTCGTCAGATAATGCGTTAAGGCCGTGCTATGTTACAACCCTATTAAATGAAGAGAGACCATATCAAAACGTTACTGCTACTGGTCCAGAAGGTAAGGATGACTATTCTAAATGGACATTTACATTTGATCCATATTATACTATTATAGAGGGAGGACAAAATGAAATCGTTTCAAGAATATCCTGCACCCAAGCTGATGGCACCAATTCAACCTCATTTAACAAAATAAATGTGACAGCAGCACAACCTGAATTACAGGGGAATCTAACCCAGTGAGTGTAAGAATTTGCTTGTATTCTCGTGTCAAAACAGCAAAACCCTCTCTGTTGTGGGTAGGAACTACCAAGTTATTCACATAGTTCCCAAATAGTTCCTAACATACATATATGATAGTTTAAACGTATTTTCAAATATCCATTTGATATGAATGCGAGAAAAGACCACGGCGTAGTTATCTTACCAATGAGTGTAATTCGATATTTATTTCTAATATTTATTTTAACAGTTTCAGTCCAAGATTATCTATTAGGCAATGCTACGTTAGAAACCTGCATTGATTACGTGGCTTCTGAAAAAGAGATCACCATTAGTTGTAATTCCGCAAATCTCACTGAGATATACACTCACCTTGGAAATGATTCCGGCCTACACAAGCAAGAGGAGACAGGAGTATGGCTTTTGGAAGCCAACATACTGGTTAAGAATTGGGCTACTCTTTATATTAATTCTACAGACACACAATGGTTGAAGATAGGTTCTGATGGGACCAATGCCTTCAGGATAACTGTAAATGGAACTTTACGAATAGACTCAACAAAGATAACTTCATGGGATAATGAAAATGGTGATTATGTGCAGATTGATGAGGAGGAAACCAGTTCGCCTCGACCATTTATACGAGTTGATTCGGGTGCAACAGGGACTACAGACATTAGCAATTCTGAAATAGCATACCTTGGATATAATGGAGACAGAAGATCAGGACTTAATTACTACGCTGGCAATGGGAGTCTAATAAGCGGTAACTCTATTCACAATCTTTGGCGTGGATTTTACTCAAAAGGAGTAGAAGGCATTGTTTTCGAAAATAACCGTGTGTTTAATAATTACGAATATGGTGTTGATCCCCATAACAAAACTTCCAATATGATTATTCGCAACAACATAGTATATGATAATGGAGGACAGGGAATAATATGTTCACTTGATTGCTTCAATATGACGATAGAAGGCAACCAAGTATACGATAATGAAGGCTCAGGTATAATGTTTAGTAGAGGTATGAATCATTCGATTGCTAGGAACAATACGGTATACGGCGAAAGTGAATGCGTCTTCATATCCAGTTCTCATCATAACATAGTTTACAACAATACGGTACACGATTGTGAAAACGCACTATATCTAAAGGCCGGATCCGGTAATAATACCTTATACAATAACACGATAGAGGATTCTCATGATGGAATAGTCGTCAATTCAGGTGCGTCTAATAATATCTTTTACTCAAATAAGATAGTCAATACGAATTTTCCCACAAAAATCGAGCCAGATGAATCAATTAATAACACGCTTTCAGGTAATACTATAAAACCATCATAATCAATTTTGTGCTGATCACAATCATCGAGGATCAACAAATATTTTTCAGTATAACAAAGCTGTATTGTATACTATTTCATATATCGTTTTTAGGAGATTCATATTGTGCTACCATCATGTACTCTCATTTTTCTCCTGAAAAGTTGAGAACTGTAACTACCATCGTCATCGTGATAGAATTCAATGCATCAATAGGCACAGCATGACACCTATGACTTGCTATTTCAATGCGGATAGCACGCAATCAAATTGCCTCATCCTCAGAAATTTAGAGAGTCAATTTGTTTTTGAACGTTCCCTTGATTTTCGGCTCTACTTTTCCCAAGCTCTTACTTACAATAAATACCTGCTAGGAATAGAGATAATCTTTCTGAGATATGATATAGATTCCCCCTCTTTCGGGTGGACCACGCTAGAATTTCATTTGCAAAGTAAATCGATCATTTACTCATCAAGTATTCCGGACAAGGAAGTAGCCTTTTAATGCAGGATCAGCACAATACGACTCTGAAGGGTCTTCTTGACATTGATCCCTGTAAAATAGCATTTGCTTATCACAAGATGTAAGCACCTTTGCATTCCTATTTGCTTCTTCACTAGTAATATTACCCAAAGTATCCACAGTTCTAAGCTCCCGTTGTGCGGCATTCCGACACGTGAATATCGTGTCAATTGGCTCCTTTAATTCTCTCGGTTGTGAATTTGCGGACTTGGACTGTTCAACGTCTGGAGGTGCAGGTCTTGTGTATACAAACCATCCTGCGACTAATATTATAATTATAAATGGGATGAGAGATCCTATCGACTTGACCTTTCTTCTCATACAAATTCAGGTGATCGCAGTTGTATAATATGGTCTTTACTATATCATGCAAGGCATAGAAGGTCATTGCTCAACTTTTGGGTATTAAGGAATATTTTGTGTGTTATTACCATGGCGAAAAAAGAAAACTGATCTGGTAACATTTAGAAGATACTTACATTTCAGGATAGCATTAGTTGACGCACAAAATAACAAATAAATTTAACAAATGAAAACATCCAAGGCCACTTCAATCCGCATATCTATAGTAATATGATGAATACTGTGAATTTTCTATGCCTCCAATACCAATCCCGCAATCTATATTACTAAGAAATTGTGCTAATAAAAATAATACTGATTCAAGCCTTACCTCAAAGATTGAAGTTAAAAAGGCTAAATTCTTTCTGTTCTAGCTTTGCCATTTCCTCATAACATCATCATTCAGATTTCCCAAAGTTAGTCTGTCTACCTCCATACCGATTTTCTCAATGTTAAGGCTGCATAAGGCAACAACCAAACAAACACAGAGATTGACAATAAAGATAACAATGGACGATACAACCAATTCGGACTGCCAGGATTGCGTAGCCTATAGTCGATTCCAAATATCATACCAATGAAGAGAACCCCAGTGAAATAATATACTGGAGTAATATAATCTCCTGCGAACGGTATTAGAAGGAAAGTTTGT
>JBPCNB010000520.1:0-1181 GCA_051001675.1 Nitrososphaeraceae archaeon
GAATATAGGTCTGATGAGACAAATAGTTCTTTTTCCAATGCCGCAACTAATACATTGAGTGGCGGAAAAAACGGGCCATTAGATAATACTTATTCTAATTTTAGATTGTGCGCCGCACTGCAAGGAAGTGGTATTGCTTTATTGTCTTTTCTAGGATTATTAATGGTATTATCTTTTCCTGCGTATGCTCAAGATTCACCGAGCATAGAGAATGATGAGAAACAATTAGAACCTCCCGGGAACGTCAGTGACTCAACCGATCAAGAAGATATAGGTCTTAACACTACGACATCAGATATTCCTGTACTTGAAAAGCTTACTGATAAAGGAACCTACAAAGTGCAGCTTAGATGGGGCCAACCTCCGTCTCTTCTCGCTGAAAATGGATTTGACATGGAAATTGTATTTCTAAACGCTTCTTCCCCACCGGCGTCACCTCAAACATTCCCCACAACAGAAACAAATGAGACTGGAGCTGCAACAACGATGGGAGCAACTGGGTATACCGATCCCTCATCGATTGAACGAATGGTCCCCATACAAAGTTACGATATATCAGTTTATTCTGACGATGGACGAGATCTCTGGAAGAAGGCAAATCAGGCGGTGCAAGGAGGAAGAGCGTATGAACGAGTAACATTAGAAAAACCGTATACTGGTAATATCTCAATTAGCATTTACAATATAAAGGGAACGGGAGGGCTAACAGGAACAATAGCCGCACCATTATCAGAAACGTCTAGCAATGTTACGAGTCCTTCTGTCGGCAGTGAAAAGGGTAACAACACACAGTCCTCTGACTCCGTTAAATTTAGTGCAAGGGTTAAGGGAACTAACCCTTGAGGGAATTGAAAGGTTACATATTTCAAGAAATTAAGCTCGTGATCAAAGAATGCAAATTCAAGATGTAACAAAATAGTGATATGAACGAAATAACTTCCTACCAATTCTGCTGGATATTAATGTTATTTTTCTAAGCATAAAACATCTATAAAATCATATAAGAATAGTCTGAAACTATTAAATTGCATGTGCAGAAATAGCTAATGTTAATAAAATGGCTGATATCATTTCATGGGATAAGGCGATTGACAAAAAGGTAAAATCAAGTGACGACAAGGATCTTGGCAAAATCAAGAGTATAACTAAAGATTATATTCAAACTAAAGAAGGGGTGGTTT
>JBPCNB010000521.1:0-2609 GCA_051001675.1 Nitrososphaeraceae archaeon
GGCTTAGCGTCATTGAGGAACAAAGAAAAAATAATGTGGTTGTGTCAGTGTCGTTGAAAAAAATAGGTCATATTATATATCCCTATGCTGCACAGTGTAGTGATTTTTTTGGCACAAAATAGTTTTCCAATGCGGGAATGGCATGTAAAGAATATGGAGAATATTGTTGTAAAATATGTGACAGGATTATCTGAAAATGCTACTAGATATGAAGTAAGAATACACAAGAGATACGGTGGTATTGAAAAGGTTTGCAGAAGGATCAAATATGATATGCGACATGGAGTAAAAAACGATGAAGTCTTGTCATTTTTAGAGAGAGTACGCACAGATTCGTCATTCTCGCACCTTCGTGAACTGGACGGCTATCTCGATAGATTGAATGAGATTGAAGCACATTTCGTTAATAACATAACATAAACAAAATGGTTCACCGTTTAAGGACATTTTTGATATAAAGAAGTCTATAACAAACCGTTCAATTTGGGGAGATAATTCTAATGACATGTAAAGGAAGATGTATTCGCCTTAGGGCCCAAAAACCAACCGGAGTTGGACGGTATATGGTAGGGCAGAAGCGATGTCAAGTATGCGATGTATTTATTATGTGGGATGGATTCTGGTGTCCTTGTTGTGGCTATCGACTGAGGACAAGACCAAGAAACAAGAAGTACAAGTCAAAATTAAACGCCAGCATTTTAGAGAAACAGTAAAAAAAGACATTGCATTTAACCTATTAGCGTAGTAGGAGGATTTGGTTAAAAATTGAAAGTACGGGCATTGTGGAGTCCAAAACCATAATCATGCGTGAAATGATAAGGTAAAGAGCCAGTTTCAATCTCATGAACCATGATACTTTATGATCACGGATTGGTATGCTATGAGAGTAACTAATTTTGATCGCAACTACAGATCTTTTGTTTTATTTATCAATAAACTCATCAATGGTAATTATGTTCTCTTGGTCATTATAGGTCGGCTGGTCAATGGATCATATCAATTCCACATATCCATCACTGCGAAACTGAATTCTCTAAATATACGTCCTTTGGAGCACCGATATCTCAAATACCACTGCTCCAGAAGACATGAACCATGGAATTAAGATAGAAAACACTTTGCAGGGTTTGTAGAGAAGAATCCCGATCATAGTAATTAAGTTAAGTCAATCCTAACTACAGAACACTCTTTGTTGCAGATTTCCTTGACAACAAGCTCCAGATATAATTTGGAAGCCTAGAGGTAACAATTCTTATTATTCTTTGTGGAGTAATATTGGAAAAATAAGGATGGACCAATCAGATTATAAATAAAAATGCAGTAAACATCATACAGTGTGCTTTTCATTAGTACTTTAAGGAAGTACGAAAGAAATCTTGCGTAAACTTCTTCCGAATCGATAGTATTGGCATTTAGAAATGTTGATTGGGGTTGGACGATGGTATCGATTTAAAAGTCATTATGGATCTTGAATCTGGATTTGAGAGACCGCTTATTTTCAATTATGCCACAAGAGCAGAATATCAAAAATCACTTTTATGATTTCGAGTTTACCATCGCATAGATCATCGTGTGGTCAGGGCAGAAATTATTATAGTAAAATAATAATGCAGTAGTATAGTTATAGCCTAGAGAGAGGACAGATTTAGTTATCAAAGTCACGTTCTTTGATTATGCTTGAATAGTCATCTAACCCAACTCATAATTGTCCCTAAGTCTCCTTGTGAATCTGTCGTCATTAAATGTGCGTCTACCAGTACTTGCAACGTAGACATGACCTCCACACCAGTATAATTCATTATTAAAGCCGCAGCCGTCACACTTGTAAAACCATTTCAGGTTATGATTTTGGTCGGTACTTTGTTGTTGACATGGAGTAATATATGCAGCCTCAAAGCTGCTGTCCGGTGGGTAGGCCTTGTATGGTTTCCCGCATTGCTTGCAAGCAAAAGTTTTAGCTTCCGCCAACGGGAATTACCTCCTGAAAATAAATTGACCAAGAACACGGTTCCAATTTTAGTTCCGAAGCTTAGGCCGGTTTTTACCACCATCTGAATTATTTCGTCCTCTGTCTTATCCTGGAACTTCGTCCACATGCGCTTCACTCCAGCTTTTACTGCCGGGGCTCCAGTTTTCTCAATCAACTTTTCAAAATCATTTTGTTTAGCTACAGCGATTAGTACAGGTTGAACTTGTTTTCTAAACTGAAGAAGCCCTGTCGATGTGATAATAAAGGTATATTCATCGATATATCTAGCAGTCGCCCATTCGGCGATAAGATTTCTTTTTTCCATGTCACGCATAGTCTCCATAATATTTTCCTGCGTCTCTACTTCTGGAAAGACTTCCGGTGGAATATGTTTAGTTACGGTTTTAACATCTACGTAGGCCCTATTACTGCCTTCCTTTTCCAAGTCGATAGTTCCCAGATATGTCAAAATCCATCGCTCCAATTGTGTCCGTGGTTGAGGGCCATCACTCACTTCCAGAACTATAAGTCTAGACTTGTTATTTAATTATAACTGCAGCCTAGTCTAGATTACAGTAATCTGCCTAGGACGGTTTTTGTTCAAAATTTCTCAGTCAAAAGGTAATTCAGATACGATGGC
>JBPCNB010000522.1:0-2102 GCA_051001675.1 Nitrososphaeraceae archaeon
ATGTTCAGCTTATGCTGTGCGGAGATGGGAATAACCGGAGCATCTGATGCAACAGTCCCGCTTACGAAATCATTAATTTGGTTGTAATTTTCTACAGCCTTTTCAGTGTCAGTCAAATCGACTTTATTTTGTACAATTACAATCTGCCTTATTCCAAGCACCTGGAGGGCCAACAGATGTTCTCTGGTTTGAGGTTGTGGAACTTTTTCATTTGCCGCAACCACTAGAATAGCTCCGTCCATCAATGCCCCTCCCGAAAGCATATTTGCCATCAGACTTTCATGTCCCGGAGAATCGACGAAACTGACTACACGCTGAAGCTCGCTTTCTCCTCCACAATTTGCACAAACCGGAGTGGTTGAGAAGCAAACCGGACTAGGACACTGAGGGCATTTGTAAAACGCCGCATCAGCGTAACCTACTTTAATCGTAATACCTCGTCTCAATTCTTCGCTATGACCACTTGTCCATACGCCTGTTATAGCTTCTACTAACGTCGTCTTGCCATGATCAACATGACCGGCCGTGCCGATATTTATGTTGGGTTGGTATCCATATTCCTTCACATACCAGTCAGGAAGAGTTTCTTTCCAATGCAATGATGAATGATAAAATTCTTGGGAGATATTAACCTAATTAATTCTCAAGTCTTGTTGCAAAGAATCTCGAGTTATTATCCGGAAAAACAGTGCTGGATACATAGTACCTATTTCTTGGATTCCTTTGAAGACGCCTCAGTTGAAGGCTCTTCACCTTTCTTTACCTGGTCCGTGGGTAAAATGCCTTCCACTAATGAGCAGTTTAGTTGATATATCTCTTCGGTGACTAGATTACCTCTTACTAGCTTTCTTATTCTTGCTCCCTCTAGAGCGTTATTCATTCCTACTCCTCTAGAAAGCAACACGTATTTCTTTACGCCACCATGTACGTCGCCGCGCATTGGGGTTCCCGACTTGTCGCTGCCACCGGTTATTTTCATTTTTCCCGCTCCGATACCTATAATAGAAGAATCTAATACATCTCCTACCCTGGAACCAAGCAATGGCTGGGCTGAGATATCCTTAATTTCTCTAGAGATGCTTCTCCCCTTTGGGTCAGATACAACTAACTTGAAATGTACCAATATCCTATAATACCCTTCTTTACAACCTTTTCAACTCGTAATTAAATCTTCCTGCACCCAAGAATAATATACGTTCATCCGAGATACAAATTGAAATGGATGGCCAGTCATCGGATAGCTCTATCCAAAAAAGAGTGCAATGTCCTCGCTGCGGCTATGCAATGGTCAAGATACAGACCTGCCATCTTAGATGCCCAAATTGTGGAGCAGAACTAACGTGTTCTGACAAAGGTGGCTTCTGGTAAGCGTAGTGCAAATGCTTCTCACCACGTCTTCCTATATATGTTCATGACCATTCCAAGCTGCATCCTTCGATAAGCATTTTATAGGGATTTTAAAAAAAATAATTAATAGCAAATAATAAAGACTGGGTAATGAGTTCTGAATGCAATAACCTGTCTATGGTTATCGTTTCTAATTGAGATGAGTTTTTTAATATTTTTTCGAGAAAGTTGTTATGATCGAAGTACGATCGCCAGATACGAGATTTCCGTCTCAGGTATATCCGGTATTATTTCGAATCCCGATGGAAGGTAGCCACTGTAGTGACCTTTCTTGGAATGGAGCTGCGTGTTAACGCTAACCATTTTTGGTCCAATTCATTTGGATGTCGTCTGCCATCTGGAGCGCCTTCGACTTCATTATCTCAATGTATTCTTCGTATGAGGAATTGAAGGAGCAAGATCTGCAGTTCACTTGCGTCATGTTCTCATCAACTACTGCTTTGTGTGTACAATTCGGACATTTTGCCTCGATTTCTGTCATTTTTGTAGCGTATATATCGAGTGTATCCCTCAATGCTATTTATTGTTAATGTTTTGGCTATGTAAGTCGTTGTCTCTTTATGTGGCAACATGATACAAATGACGCTACCATGGCCTGTGAAGAAGCCAGACAAACGCAGAGCGAAGGGAAGGTCATGATAATCCGTATGCTGCTACAACGTCCTCCGTTGATGTTAATTTTGTGACTGTAAGAT
>JBPCNB010000523.1:0-3220 GCA_051001675.1 Nitrososphaeraceae archaeon
GCATATACCAGGTCGTCATCCGCTGTCTGGTACCAAGAATGGAGTCAACGAAGTTATAGACTTCTTCGATAAACTAGAAATGGCAGGATTTAAAGCGCACGTAATGATTCTCGCAGCAAATGACAATTACGTTATTGATGCACACAGAGGTTGGAGCAATATCACTAACGGGGATAATGTTGACCTTAACTGGGTACTTTTATATCAGATTGAAAACGGTAAAATAAAAAGAGTAATTAACTTGGCATGGGATCAGGATATAGCTGACGAGTTTTTCACTAAGACTTACAGTAATAACTCAGCCCCTCCTTCTTAGTATAAGGCATGGTCGGAACCCAGAATTCTACCCATGTTGTGCGCGAGCAAAATATAAAATCAATCCATAGCTTTCTGAATTTGTTAGAACAAAAGGATCCTAGTGCGTGGATGAATTTGTGGGATGAAAATGGACAGCAGATAAATCCATATGCACCAAATGGTTTTCCTAAAATTTGAGTGGAAGAATACAATTTTCATCACTGGAGTGGCGTCCCTAATGCTTATGGCAGAATAACTTTTAGTGGCCGAAAAATGTATCCTACATTAGACCCTAATGTAATATATACCGAATTTCGTCCTCTGCACGCAAACCCTAAATTACAACTTGTAATCAATAGGCGATTTGCAGTCATAATACAAGCCTCAAATTGGGTGTAATTTGGGAATTTGGTTAAATACTATTCAGTGCACCAATAGAGAATGTCTATCAAAATTATTGGAGTCATGTTCGCACTCATAGCAGCATTGGCGACCGCAGGAATAGCAACCAGCTTAACAAGCTCGGTATTTGCACAAGAACAAAAATTTATGGCTAAACTTTCAGGCCAAGAAGAAGTACCACCTACAAACTCTCAAGCAACAGGTATGGCTGAATTTACTGTAATGGGAGATAATGTAGCGTATACTGTTAATGCTTCGAACATAGAAGCCGTTACTGCAGGACATATCCATAGCGGTAAACAAGGTGAAAACGGACCTGTAGTAGTGACCTTGTTCAAAAACGACTCTCCTATGAATGAAGTATCAGAAACTGGCTCTATAACAGCTGATAAGCTTGAGGGGCCAATGGCTGGTAAACAATTAACAGACTTGGCAACTGCAATGAGCAATGGAGGAACATATGTCAATGTACATACAGAGCAAAATCCAGATGGAGAAATCCGAGGACAAATTTCTAGCAGCAGTGCAGCAATGATGGCTGGCGGAAACAGCACAGGTTAATAAAGGAAATAAATCGTAACCTGAAAGGATGCCCTTTCTTTTATTTTTATTCTGGTTTAGTTAGATAGTAAGAACAAATTTCAAAGCCTATATTTTGGTTAAAAGCTACACTACTAAATTATTTAGATGAGTTAGAATTAAGAACCAGAGACAGAGTAAAGGGGTTAAGAAGAGGAGCAAGGACTTTAAATGAATAAAAATAATCATGCTATACTAGCTGCGATAATTGCATTATCTCTGATTGCTGGCTTTACTACATATTTTGACAGCCCTGATCCTAATAAACCAGTATCGGCGAAAGGGGAAGGAATAGGAGCAGCAACAGCAAGATTCAAGTCTACAACACAACTAACTCAAGAAACCATTGAAAACAGTGCAACAACAAATCGTCAGATTAACAATACTCAGTTCTCGATAGATAAATCTCAATTCAAAAAGGCACCCGAATTTGTTGAAATTAACGGATATATTAATGCCGCACCAATAAAACTGGCGGATCTTAGAGGAAAAGTTGTACTTGTGGATTTTTGGACATACACTTGTATTAACTGGATAAGAACTATTCCTTACCTTGTTGATTGGAATGAAAAATATGCGGATAAAGGTTTAGTTATAGTTGGTGTTCATACACCCGAGTTTGAGTTTGAGAAGAATATTGATAATGTAAAGACTGCAGTTGATAGGTTTGGATTAAAGTATCCAATAATTCAGGACAATGACAAAGGGACCTGGAATGCATATGAAACTAGATATTGGCCTAGGATGTATTTAGTGGACGGTGAAGGGTACATAAGATACGATCATATTGGCGAAGGCGGTTATGCTGAAACGGAGAAGGCAATTCAACTTCTACTTCAGGAACGTGCTGCCCTAATGGGTAAAGATCCTAGTCATCTTAAATTAAATATTGCAAACGCAACAACAACTATACCAAAAGGTGTTCAATCTGTAGACTTCTCGCAAATCAAGACTCCAGAGCTCTATTTTGGTTATCAGCTTGCAAGAGCACCACTTGGAAATACGGAAGGTCACAAAGCAAACCAAATAGTAACATATACTTTTCCTCCTTCCTTAGATATCAAATCCAATATCATTTATCTTGATGGAAAATGGAAGAATCACGCTGATAGCATGGAATTAGAAAGTGAAACTGGTCGTATTGCATTGGTATATTCTGCAAAGTCTGTAAACATAATTTCTGGGGGGAATGGAGGCGAAGAAATATCCGTCTCAGAAGATGGAATACTTTTGACAGGAGCATCTCGGGGACAAGACTTATCTGAAGGAGGTAAACTCTTAGTAGATGGCCCAAGATTATACACTTTATCAATGCATGATGGATATGGCAACCATTCACTCATACTCGATGTAACAGGAAAAGGATTTCAGACATATGCATTTACCTTCGGTTAGTCTATTAAGTGATTTAAGTAATTAAGTAAGGGTTCAATGTTGGACAACGGATGGTTCACCGGCTGCAACGAAACCAATATTACTGTTCCCGCCGGTGATGACTTCAATTATCCCTTCAAGCTTTTTCATGAATCTTAATTCCTGTTGATAGATTTTAAATTTGGAGACGTGACAAGATACTTCTGTCATTGAATGGCAAGATGTTGATAATAGAATTGCATAGTTAAAGGACAGCTCTTTCATTGATTAGTATTAGTATTAGTGGTATTATTACCAAAAAAATTGGAGAGCTGTTCTATTACAAATTCTAATTGCTCTTCCGGAATCGAATGTACTCAAAGTGAAACTGTGACGCCGCTAACGTTTGAAGCCAACGACTGCACCGAGGTTAACAGAAAGTTGCCAAGAAGATCACCTCCTACAGCTGGATAAATTTCACCACCTAGTACCAATACAGGCATTATTATCTTAGCCTTGGCGGTTTCTTTATTTCGCTCTGCATCTACCGGAAAAGCTCCAATATATTCAAAGCCAGTACGCATTCCCC
>JBPCNB010000524.1:0-2058 GCA_051001675.1 Nitrososphaeraceae archaeon
ATGTTATTTTGAGCGGCCATTTTGACGAAATATCAATGCGTACTGGTAACTTTATGTATTAATTATATAAACTGAAATTTTCACCCCCTTATAGATACTCTGTATCTAGACATCTAGATGCGAGGAAATCCATTTATTTCAGCCACGTGCAGACCGTCAGCCCTGAGAATCTTGACACTCTCTTGGTTTTCACTTGACAAAGTTCTGCTCTTCATTTCGCAATTTTCTTCGTATACTGCTTCTTAGGACGGCCCTGAGATTCTGGAAGCTGGCTTTTTCATCTCTTCTGAGTTATTCTACCAAACTAATAATTAGAGCTCATTGATACTTCTCCTGCTCTTGAATTTTACATTTGTATGCACCTACTTTGTGCAGATTGATTTGGAGGGGTTCAAAGACACATTGGGAATGCCAAGGATTATCTCCGATAAGCTTTTCACATAGGAAGCTGCAAAGCTTTATTGTGAAAATCCTGATAGCAGAAGACGATAAGGATACTGCTCTCTTATTTAAAATGGCGTTGGTAAAGAGAAAACACCATGTGATAACTACCCCGAACGGGGAAGATTGCCTTAAGGTGTATCAGGAAGCTTTACAAAATATTCGACTTAAAACAGATTTGACTGAACACCTCCAACCATTCGACGTTGTTGTTCTTGATTATAAAATGCCCAGGATAAATGGGATGGAGGTAGCGAAAGAAATCCTTGCTGTTAATCCACATCAGAGAATAGTATTTGCTTCCGCATATGTGAAGGAGACCTTAGTTGACTCTATTAAGGAGCTAAACCAAGTTGTAGAATTAATGCAAAAGCCATTTGGAGAGGGTGCGTTGATAGATACAATAGAAGATAAAGGGATTTATTCTGAATTACTGAAATTAAATGTTAACGTTAGTGACATTAAAGCCGCTAATCTACGACACGAACAAATTAGAGAGATATTGGACATACTGAGAAACGTACAAAAGGGCAAGACGTTCTGATTTTTTTCCTCTGGTTCAGTCAGGTCATTGACTGTGAACCAGTGCTTTAGGGTAACTGCTATTGATTACTTTAAACGAAACGAATCTCTCCCAAAACCAAAACAGCAAGTATAAACAGCAATAAGGTCTTAACCCGAATTTGGCTTGGCTGGGAGCGTAGATGTTGATAAAGGAGGTGGCGATGGTATTGACGAGGAGGAGGCAGGCAGACTGAATGTAAAAGTTGCCCCTTTTTCACCTTGATTGTTCTCGGCCCATATTCTCCCGCCATGAGCTTCCACTATGCTTTTTGATATAAATAATCCTAGACCGGTGCCACCAACATCGGATTTCGTAACAAACTTTGAGAATAGCCTGGGTAAAATCTCGGGATCGATGCCACGGCCCGTGTCTTTTATGCTAACTACAACCTCGTCTGCATCTATCGATTTTTGAACAGTTATTGAAATACTGCCTTTTTCTGTGAATTTTACAGAATTGTTGAGAAGATTTGAAATAACCTGTCCTAGACGGTCTCTATCTGCTTCAACAAATATATCTTCTTTCCCAGGTTCATATGTCAAATTCACTTTTCCCTCTGCTATTGCTGGATGACTGAGTAAGTCTTTCATACCATAAACAATAATTTCATTTACATCTACAATCTCTTTGTTTAATTTCAGAGTCTTGCTTTCGATCTTGGTAATATCTAATATTTCGTTGGCAAGGGTTTGAAGCTTTTTTGCATTTCTAATGACTATAGAAACTCGCTCTTCATCCGGCATGCTGCCCTTTAAGGATTCAGAGCTAAGAACTAGCGGCTGGATAGGATTTCTAAGCTCGTGCGCTGCAATATTGATAAATTCCTTTTGCATTCGGTCATGTGTTTTTAATTGTTCATACATTTCTGTTTGTTTCCAAAGGGTTTCAAATATTGATGCATAAGACAAGACTGTTGCTTTACTATTAGAATATGTAGCCAATCCTACCACTCCGTATACAGAACCATGTCTTGTTTCTTCTTTTTGTTCTATCGCTAGCGAGAATTTTCTATCCACTCCTAAAACTGAGACTTTGGTTTGTAAATGTGGTTC
>JBPCNB010000525.1:0-2071 GCA_051001675.1 Nitrososphaeraceae archaeon
AAAAATGTGAAGAAAATAATTATTGAATTCCTATGCCGACACCGAGACAAAGGATTCTCCTCTAAAGGAGTTTCCCAGGTATTCTCTTTGAGCGAAGAATATATCAATTATACGATGCTGAAACTAGGTTTGTCGGATTTTCTATTTGCGCTGACCGACGGGTTGACGCGGAAGGGCAACAATTCAACTCTGGAAAGGACAAGATTCAGAATAGAGGATGTAACTGTGAATGGAATAACTTACTATCGCTGCTTAAAAGTTGATTTAACGGCATGAATGGAAAAGTATCGTTACAAATCCTAGTTGTATAATACTCGAGAGAATACGCTTATGGCATTTCAAGTTATTATTTAAAAGGACGATCATAATGCGTAATGTTCGGAATTTGTCAAAGGAAGCGAGTACTCTGCAGAATTCTCTCCACACGAACTATATTGGTAAGAAGGTAATGTGGTTCAGAAATTTGTCATCAACGCAGGAATATGCGAGGCGGTGGATAGACACAAATGGCATTTTGCGTTCTAAGGGCTTTGTTATTATTTCAGATAGTCAACGGAAAGGCATAGGCCGGAATGGAAACATATGGGTTTCTCCTAGAGGTGGTATATGGCTTTCTGTCATTCTCAGTTCAGTATTGCACCCCAGTAAATGCATCCTATTTTCCTACTGTGCCTCATTAGCCGTTTCTGAAGCAATCACTGGATGTACGGGTCTAAATTCGAAATTAAAATGGCCCAATGACATATTAATCGAAGGCAAAAAAGTTTCGGGAATTCTAGTAGATGCATCCATCGATTCGAACGCCATTGAAGACATAATCGTGGGTGTTGGAGTCAATGCTAATGTCAAGCCTGAGTGGATTGAAACAAATTTAAAAGATCAAACATATCCTGTAACCTCGTTACAAGAAAAATTAGGTTTTTCTTGTGATACGCTGGAGCTGACAAGGTGCATTTTGCAATCGCTTGACAAACATTATATGAGCATGGAAACAGAAAATAGCAATTCAATAGTTGACAAGTGGAAAGAAAGAGCTGAAGCCCTTATTTCAAAGTCAGTTCAAATTTCTCACGGGGCCCACATCTATAATGCTAAAGTAACAGCTTTGGACGACGATGGTTCGCTAATGGTAATGCGGGACGACAATACTTTAGAAAAAATAGTTTCTTCAGAATATCGAATTCGTGTCATGGACTAGGATGGGTTTTAGAAAAAACAGTTTGAAATTAGCTAGCTATTGTGCCCATTAGACATCACTGCCCAACAGACATTACCCCTCCCCTTTTTTTGTTGTTTTGACACCTCATGGTTAAGCGAATGAAGCTAAAACTATTTTGTGCTGCATATTATTGAAATATCGTTTACATTTGTGCCAGTTCTCCCCGTTATGACTAGAGAGTTTAGTTGCTTGAAAAAACAATAACTGTTATGAGTCTTTAAAAAATAACGACCATCAAGATTTTTCCTTATAATATTTGACATACCTTGTGAATCCAAGAAAGCGCCTGCGGCCTCCGAATTTCCGTCTATTCCATCAGTTCCTACGCAGACGATAGTGGTGTCTTGGTCAATCGGAAGATTTTTTAGCTGTATGGCAGCGGCAAGGAGTGTTTCTTGATTCCTACCGCCAACGCCGTGGTTTTTTGTCGGGTCTATTTTCACTACTGTCTCTCCCCCTAGGACGTAAGCAAGAGGCAATTTCTTAGTCCGTATGTCCTTGGCCAGGATCGCAAGTTTCCTGCCGAAGTATTTCGCTTCGCCGTCAAAGGAGCTTCCTAGCTTTCGCGCTTCTACTCCATGACCAATCAAATAATTGGCTGCTGCTGTGCAAGCTACGTTATTGTTGCCTATCAAAATATTTGTCACTCTTTGAAATAACATATCACCGGGTTTGGGTGTTTCGTCTTGATGTGACCTCAGGCCCTGGTCTATAATAGCTTGTGCCCGAGGGTGCTGTTTATTCCAAAGGCTGTACTTCTTAAGTACTCGCGCTGCGTCCTCATAGGTGGAAGGGTCAGGAGTGGTCGGACCAGAGGCTATCACTTCTATTTTATCATTAATAACATCTGAT
>JBPCNB010000526.1:0-3292 GCA_051001675.1 Nitrososphaeraceae archaeon
GATTTGTTGCGACTGTCGATTACCTGGACCTTAATAAGCTTGATTTTAAAAATCCTAATTACGTGGTTAGGATTGTGGCTAAGATTCCTGACTAATCAAAATCAAAGTGTTATAGCGTCAAGGTCTCTAAATTGAAGTTATGCATCGTTTACAGCATCGCTAATCTATCATAAAGAATACTCATTTCTTAACGTAATAACTGAGAAGAGTAGTAATAGCTACGCCTAGATATCAGAAATATGTTCAAAATAACTAAATACAATCTGTGTGTGATTGGAATGTTTGTAGGAATAGGATTGATAAGTGCCCTCCCATTTATGGGCCTTTCTTGTAGATGGTGTACTACGGGAGGTTAAGAGAAGGACTAAATAACTCGTGATATCTAATCTAATTCTCGCTTTAGTTTTCTAACCAAATCTTTTAAAACAACAACGAATAAGGTTGGACACAGGCACCTCTATTAGGAGCTATTAGATTATATATTTTCTGCTGTACAATTTCTGAAACTGCAGTGAAAAATATTCCGAAGACCAAAAAGAATATAGAGGAGTGGTAGGAAAGAGTCTGCTATTAGAAATGTCAAAAAAAATAGAGCGTATGATTTAGATATTGCCTCTGAGTTCCTCATCGTAAGGGCAGATAAATCTATGATCGTCAAATTCCCAAGAAGAGAAAGAGAAAAATTGTATCAAAGGCCGGTTTCATTGCCAGCATTTATTATAGTAACTCTGCTTACAACTATATTACTAGTGCCACTACAGGGTATTCCCAATTCATCAATTTTATCATCATTGTTAATAACATTTACGCAGAACGCATTTGCATATCATGGACAAGAAATTATACTTTCATTAAACAATTCGACTTTTACTCCTCTTACAGTAGGCCAGGGAAATCAAGTCAAAGTATTGGCAAATTATAATGTTCAGAACTCATCAATAGGTGGTCAAACAATAAATGCGGTGATGAAATTATATACGTCAAATGGAACATTAATAAAAACATCTTCGTATCCATCTGGATTTATAGCTCTAAACACTAACGGCACAGCAGAACTTAAAAGTACTGTAGATGATTCAACAGTTAAAGGTGCAATAGCAAATATAACACTCACAAATGCAGCAAAAACAGAAGCGCTCTCAAATGAAATATCAACTACAATTAACCTTCAAGATGCATCATCGACCCCAACGACAAATACAACATTATCATCAGAAGGAGGAATTGAACAGCCTTCGGAAGTACTAGAACCTGCACAACAAATACCATCATCACAACCATCACCTTCACTACCTCTCGAACAAGAAGGGATACAAGGAGAAGAAAATATTCCCCAACATACTCCGAGTCAAGAAGCAGAGGCACCTGGCATAATACCACCTTTTGGATGAATCCAACTGAAAAATTGGGATACAATTATTTAGATTTAAGCAAGTAGCTTTTTTACTTCCATTTTTGTTGGTGAAGGTATTAGTGGCAGGAATGAAATATTGCATAGCCTCATCACAATTGCATAGCTATCGCTATAATATTACGTGGTTAAATTCAGAGTTTTTTCTAATTTAGGCTTCTTGTGTTCTAAGATATCGGATACTTGACAAAGACGTTGTTGGCACAAGTTGTATTCTACGAATGTTCAAATGTAAAAAGGTGAAATGAAATCATCTTAAATGGATCAAAATACATAAATTAGAAATAACACTTTAATTTCAATAGGAATAAACAATAGGCACTTATCCTGGCTGTCATAGTCTAGGTCTCATTTATGTGATTTAAAATTAATATCTAGGCACTTCACCTCTGTCGATTTGGCCATACACACTTGAGTTAATTACTATATCAGAAAACGCTTTTGCACTCTAGGAAGTTACTATTTGGTTGATAAATGTAGTAATCAGTGCCGTCTTCTTTTTGATTTAATTTCGAATGGTTTGCTTCATATACTGCTTGGCTCTCACAGGAAGAAATGGTGCCTGAACCGGAGTGAACATGAGTCGACATGAGGCTATTGTCAAAATTTGCATGTCCTAGACCAAGAACATGACCAATCTCGTGCTTAGCTATTTGCTCGGTTTGGTCATCACTAAACTCAAAAGGGAATCCCCTTTCATAAATCGTAACAAATGATTTAGTTATAAGTCCAAATCTGTCAAACAAATTATAGGTCAATCCAGCTGCTTCACTTTCGGCTTCTCTAAACCTCATCTCTATATCTGCGTCATATCTATTTTGAACTTCACGGAAAGTCAATCCTTCTATTCTTAGATCCCACTCCTCTACAGCATTATAAACGGCTTCGTTTTTTTGTATGCTTGAACCTGTATTTTGAGAGGTTACACTAGCCACCCCGGCGCTGTCATCTCTTATCATAAATGTGAGCTCTCCATCAACTAGTTCTTCTCCCCAGGTACAACAGACACTGATTAGATTACCACCTGATATGTCCTGGAAACCTGTATCATAATCATTGAAGTACCTGTTATTAGTTACTAAGTTATTGCTATATGTTTTCCATATTATAACAAGAAGAAAAATAATTGCCGCGATTGAAAGAATTGTAAAGGCTGCTCCTAAATGAAACTGAATATTGCTAGTTTTGGCTGACATTTCTGTTTTTAACCCGCAGATTTTTTTTTGCCCACTAGATGGTCAAGATGTAATATCCTTCTGGTTTTCCTGTGCTGACCCACTGCTATAGAATAATTGTATCACTATACATAATTAAATCATATGTTTAATTGGAAACATGTAAATAAATTCGCATTGGATCCCTTTATGGCAAAACTGTATCTAACTGAGGTTACACCGGACATAGCACTATATTTACAGCTAAAGGATTTGCTAGTGTAGTCACGGGGAGATAGAACTTTACAGAAGGTGTGGGTAGACCAGAATTATTACATATACAACCTCTAACAGGCCGACAAGCAATTAAAATGTGACTCAAACAAGCACTGTATAAGCAAGGTACCTAAAGCTTCGGTAGGAGCAGTTGATGTCGGTGACCTAGTTGTCAATCTCAACATTCAAGGCAATGACATATCAATGACAAGAAGCTACTGTATAGGATAAACCAAGGTGAGAATAGACTAGAAAGCGCATTTCGTTAACTAATAATAATACCAGAAGACTAGTATAATTTCTGGTCATGCCTGAAATTCAAAACCCCGAACAGATGATATCGTATTATAAGAAAGTTATTCATCCGTTGGAAGTTCTGGTAAGTATTGTAAACTCTACTACTCCTAACAGCAAATTTTCTATTACTATAAATCTCAAAGGGACAATGATT
>JBPCNB010000527.1:0-2684 GCA_051001675.1 Nitrososphaeraceae archaeon
AGCCTGACGATATTAGTAATCCTGAATGGCGTGCATTTACACCTGACGAAAAAAGTAACAGGTCAAGAACCGGAGCCCCAACTTCTCTAGCTAAAGACGATAAAGGTCTTGCTACAATAATTTCAAAAACAGGGAGAGATGCAAGTGGACAGAAATTGGACGCATATATGTATAGTACATTTAAGAGATTGAGGACGTGGGATTCTAGAACACAGTATTCTAGTAGCACTAACAAAAATCTTGTGCTCGCTTTCTCTGAGCTTGACATATTAAGGGATAAACTTGGACTCTCAAATGCGGTAATTGAAAAAATAGCCTACATATATAGAAGAGCTCAAGAAAGGCAACTAGCACGTGGCAGGTCTATTTCTGGAATGTTGACTGCAGCAATATACATAGCATGCAGGGAAATGGGAACGCCTAGAACATTAAAGGATGTCGTCACGGCAAGCAATGTGAAACGTAAAGATATAGCTAGAAATTGTAGACTGCTAATACGTGAACTTGACCTTAAAGTACCTATAGCTGACCCTATGAAATGTATCACCAAAATTGCAAATAAAGCTAATCTATCTGAGAAGACTATACGTTACGCTGCAGTTATGATGAGAGAAGTTATCAATAAAGAAATAACTGCTGGAAAACATCCTATGAGTCTTGCAGCTACCGTACTTTATATATCGTCTATTAGGTGTGGTGAAAATATAACCCAAGCTGGAATAGCAAACGCTGCAGGATTAACAGAAGTTACTCTTAGAAACAGGCTTAAGGATTTAAGACTAAGACTTGATGTTGTTACAAGCAATACGTAACACAGGAATTCGTCTTATATCCTCTTTTTCCTGAGCTGAAACAATATGAATATGATACACCTTCCTCATTAATTTCTTTAAATACTAATAAGTCTATACAAAGGAATTCATGTCACGAAGATTGAACGTAGGAATAATCATTACCGCTATTGTTATTGAAATAACAATAGGAGAAACGCTGGTCTCAACAACCATGAATTCCGCATCAGCTCAGATGTTCTATCAGGGTCCTCCCGGACAAAATGGTACGCAAGGACCACCAGGACCCATAGGACCACCAGGACCGTCAGGTGAACAAGGACCCATAGGACCACCAGGCGCAGCAGCTCCAACAATGAATCTTGTTGTAAGAAATGTGCCAGGACAAATTGTTGCCTTGAGTGAAGCAGCACAAAGTATAGCCACCTGTAATTCTGACGAATTGGTTATAGGAGGAGGATTCAGTATAGCAAATGGGCCTGGGATGGTTTTGAGTAGCGTTCCGATAGACAACTCTTGGGTAGTCTTTGCCGCTAACCCCTTTGCTATCGGTAATAGTTCCCTACAAGCTTTCGCAGAATGTGCTAAATCGAAGTAGTCACAACGTCAGCACTAAAAAAAGACAAAAAAATAAAACTACTCCATTTTTTTATCATTGAGAATGTTGCTCGGAGTCCGATAGACTAGCTTAATTAGTTATCATTCACAGCGTCCTGTCGTACGTTTGGGAGCACAGACTGCCTAACATTTTTTATTGTAGGAAATCAGTAAGCCTTCTTTGTCGTTTCTTGTCATGCTTCTTTGGAGAAAAAGGATCTTCGCTATCATCGGTTTGTTGTGATGTCCAGGATACTTCTGGCAGACCAACCATTTTCCTAAAAATGTTTGCTGTTGCTGGTCCAAAGCCAGCATAGTGGTTATTTGCAGCTGCTGTTTCGAGATTAAATTCTCTATTTTCGCGTTCGCTACAAAGCTAACTGAAATAGAAATTCCGGAAGGTGAGAGGATCTCTAGTGTGCCAGAATATTGTATTAGAGCGTATTCAATCGCACTTGATTCAATTCTTGTGGATAAAATGTAGAAATGGAATATTAATTATTTCATAGAATTCCTTTCACAATACAATTCTATACCTATAACTAATCGCTGCGCTATGGAAAAAACTCTTTTCATGCTGAATTTGTGTTCAAAAAGAAAATTCAACATCAAAAATAGATCTCGAACATTATTCTGTGCTTTTTGATAAAAGTATAGCAATCATAGAAGACCTTTTTGGACAGTCTGCAGAGGTAGAACTAAAATGCTTACAATATAACCGCTACAAATTTTATGTAAAATCTATTCTACGTTAGCCACTTATTCGCATAATATAGTCTTTAATTCTTTCATATTAATGATTTTAAGAAATATTTTTATAAATGTGGAATATAGGTTGAGGAGTCTGAAGTAAAAGTAAAGTGTTTGGGAGAGTTAGTGAAAATTGAAAACATTCTCAAAGAACGAAACGAAATTAAACAACATATCAACCGGAACCAAATTTATGAAAGTGACTTGGAGCGTTTTGGCTGGCTGGAAAGATGGTTACATGAAGATTTAAAATATCTTAACTGGGTAGAGGACTGGTTGCATTCTAAAAAGGCTCTTTGTATTTACTTAGCTAAGCAATAGTTGTGTAGGATATATTTGTTAGTTAACCAATAAGCCATATCTGTACTCTCAACCAAAATACTTCCATCATCAGTAACTATTTCTATTATTTTTGCCATGAAAGGACGAATTGTACCACGTATAAATCATTTTAGATTCATATTTACATATAATGGTCAAGAGAGATATAAAAGAAGGTGTATGTGGACAAACCTCTTGGAAGTAAAAAATTAATGAGAAATAGAC
>JBPCNB010000528.1:0-4053 GCA_051001675.1 Nitrososphaeraceae archaeon
TTTCATAACCTATACCACTTGAAGTACCTGTTACGACAGCCACCTTTGCCATATTAAATTAATATAGAATTGTACTATATTACAGTATTGACAAAAAAGATTCTTTTTGGACTTTGATATCTCTGCTTTGAATGTTTCGTGTTTCTCTTTACTATGGGTCTGTTGGGTGGAAGACGAAAAAATTACAACAGAAATCGATCCTTATTATTTTCCAATACTATCCTTCTCTTCTGGCTTGATGATAAAACAAACTCAAAGAATTCCTGCATACGAAGATGACCAAAAGAAATAGCAGATTCATCCAGCACACAATCCAAGATTCAACCATGATCTGCAACTGGTAAGGCGTTCAAAAGCATACCTGGATGTCATATTTCCATACCGTTCGTTCTTATGGTATGCAAGAAACTCTTTTCTATTGGTATAACGTTGTTGAAGGAGCATGAAAATATTTCAAGCCACATCTGAGGCGCCTGGTATGACTGGGGGGGAGGTTGATAGATTCCTGGAAAGTAAACTGAATTTGCAGTTGGCTACCATCGACGAACAAGGTTGGCCCAACATCCATCCTGTCTGGTTTTACTATGATAAAAATGAAGGAAAACTCTTGATTACCACATCAAAATTGTCTAAAAAAACACAGAATCTTCGATATAAACCATCTGTTTATTTTTCCATAGACGATGAGAATTCTGCACCCAAGGGAGTCAAAGGTAGAGGTATTGTAACGATAACTGAAGATCAGAGTAAAACTTTAGCGGAGGGAGATAGAATTAGTATGAAGTATCTTGGTACTCTAGATCATCCAGTAGCAAAAATGATATCAGATGGTACAAAGAAAGGTGAAGTTATACTTATTGAAATTAGTCCAAAATTCTTTTCTACATGGGATAACGGCAAGGTGGAAAGACCTTAAATCAACCATTTAACAGAAATCGATCCTTATTATCTTCCAGTCTTCATACCCTTTCATGTCTGCTGATTCTGACAGACTAGGAGATATTCTATATGAAAAGATAACGAAAAGAAAGAAGCAGATTCATCCAGCACACAATCCAAGGTTTAATCACGATATGCAAAATAGAATGTATAGTGAAGTGGACTCTTAGGAAGATCGAAGTAATAAACTTCCTAATGATAGACTAGAGGGGGTTATTCAAACAATGACCAAAGAAAAGACAAAGCCATGAAAAGATCAATACTGATGACTTCGGGATCAAGATTGAAAGTCTTCTATGGGTTCTATTTGTTCTCTTTGCAATAGGGAATGGGAATATGGTTATAATTTGAAGCGCTTAATCAAAATGAGTCTCTCCGGTTTGTTTATGTCGATAAATCTCACTTAGATCATCATTTTGCCACGAGATATATGATAGGATCACGGGCAAGGCGACTAGCTATAATCAATTAGTATTAATTTTTTAATGAATTTCAATGATTTCTTGTATAAATTGAAAAGTTTCTTTTGGAATATCAAGTTCGTCAGCCAAGGGTTCCTGGAAGCTTTAAACTTAGAGTACAAACACAAAACTCACACTCCATAGTACGTTGGTCTCGTAAACGGGCGTCTTTTACCTCCACAATATTGTCAAAGTATTCTTTTAAGGCTGGAATCTCCATAGCCATAGGGTACAAACCTCCATCCAGACAATAACAGATTTCAACAAAATGAACTATATCATTTTCATCTATCGTTCCTTCTCTTAATGCGGTTTGCATTCCTTCATAGAATATTTTACCTTTAGCAAGAGACCCAGTTTCAATAACTTCTCGTAGCCGTTGTTTTTCTGTGGGGTTTAGCTTGCATTTGATTGCATTTGATATAGTTGACATGATTCTGAACCATTAGCCAATGATGCACAAAGCTGTAAGGTGCATACATGTATCCATGGTATGCTTTTGTCTCCCTTTGGAGACTTGTCACATACTTATCCTCTTCTCCTGAGCTATGAAAGTACCAGTTAAGATATAACCATTCTATTCGTATGGTAAGGGCTCCGATATCGCTTGAAGATCTGATGTGATTTGATCGAGGCTCTTCCCAGCAGCCGTCCATACTACTAATACCTGCTCATCTCCAGTGTCTTCTTGTCCTCCACGCAGATCTGTGAATGTATGCGTGCTATCTATCCCATAGCCAGCACTTCTTAGACCTTCTTCTACACCTTGGAGATTTATAGAAGGTACCATTAGTGCTCCTACGGCGTCAAAAGCACTTGCAGCGCCACCACTTTGATCAGCAATTGTGACATTGCCAGTCATGACAAACCCTTCTTCATATTCTACAGTATCGGCAAAGTCGAAGTTCCCAGTATTGTTAAAGACTATGGGTCTAGAAGAAACAAGCTCTGTAAAGTCACCAGTTTCAAAGAGTTGATTGCCATTAGTACCATCTCTTACAACAATATTATGTTCATGACCTACATCGCCGTTAAACCAAACGACTTCAGTCCCAGGAGTTACTACTATTTTTTGTGGGACAAATGGCTGAGCAATAAACCTCGCTTCATTATCTTCACCCGGTCCATGGTGTCCTTCATTTGGAATTACTATAACAAGATGTTTCACATTGTTAGGAAGAACCATTTGGCCAGTGTCAAATAAACTGGTAGCATTGATATTCGGTTCGTTCTGAGCATTAACCGTACCAAATGTACAAGCTCCTAATGCGAGGAAAGCAGCTAGTATTATAGTCCCATAAATAACAAAACCAATCCTGTTCATGTCTAGCCTTTCGACATTAAACCTATATTTGTGTAATCCTTTCATTTACTGTGAAAATAGTGAGTATATATAATAAGTGACCCCATACGAGCGCAAAGCAAAAGTTTTAGCTCACGTATAGTGTAGTTAGGATTACAGTGACATTCAAAGATCTTCAAGTTAGTGCAATCACAATCAAGAGCAGAACAATTCCAGCTATTACAAAGACTAAAAGACAAGCCCTTTTGGATATGGGACCCTAAGCAACACAAGCAAGAAGATATCAAAACAAAAGGTGATTGTTGCTTTAATCGTATCATAGGCCTGCCAAAGTAAAGACGGATTAGAGAAATCAATCTTTGATTATGAGAAGGTACTTTACGATTCTCTCCTTATACCAGAGTTTTACAACCATTCAAAAGATAACTTCAAACAGGTTAAGAAAGCTACAGGCTTCGGAGTTACTGAATTTATGCTAAGACTCATGGCCTTGCTTTGTCTTTGTAATGACGATTATAGAAATGGCCAGATGTGTATAGTCACGGGTCCCAATTAAGACATTGCCATTAAGCTGATAAAGCGGATGAAAGGATTATTTGAGCCCAAACTAGGAATCACATTTGCAAATAAGGAAACAGTCTTGGCTCTACAGAAACAAAAGGAATCAACAAACCTACCATATCTGAGTTTTTAGATTTATAATAGATCATATGGTTAACGAAATGCGTAATAACCCACGATTTCCAGAGCAGCAGATAAAGTAAAGTTCAGCCAGAATGAGAGCTCAATGGGAACTCATGACCATGCATGAGGAGAGGGCGATACATGCCGACTGGTTATACTGACTAACCCAAATAGTTAGTATTGCCGCTTATATAATATCTATTTTATGATTATTTACGCTGCTATAAATAGCGCCAGGTTGCAACTTATCCTGGCTTTACTTGACTAGTCAGCAGCAACAAAAGCAGCAAAATCAAAAGCAACTAATCCCGCTAAGAGGTGAAAGTTACAAGCACTTTATCAATGCTATCAAATCTCCAGCCACTCGACTAGGATATGAAACCTCACTCAGACGTTACCTAGTCCACCTAAAGTCAAAGGAGGTAGACGACTTACTTCTTAACCAGCAATACCCACGGCTTATCGAATCACAGATAATAGACTATATCATGTCCTTAAGACACAGTGGCATCTCTTATGCTACAATCCAGTTTCTAGTTACACCAATATTCACATTCTACCAACTTAACGATATCATATTAAACAGAAAAAAGGTGTCTCGTTATTTGGGTGAATACAAGCGAGTTGTAAAAAGGACCAAGCATATACAACTGAACAAATCCAAAC
>JBPCNB010000529.1:0-4500 GCA_051001675.1 Nitrososphaeraceae archaeon
GATACGGTCTGATTCGAGGTTGACAAACGGTTCTAGTACTAGGAATGCTGATATCCTGAGGTAGGATGTAATCGAAATTCCTGTACTCGGAATAGAGCAAACGGCATGCTTTTTTTTACTATTGGGATTATATATTCAATGACTAGAGTGTGGAACTACTACTCTCTTACGACTCAATGAAGTATAAACATTCTCTATTTACTACTTTTTCTAAAAGTTTTAAAAACTTTCACGATTTAACCTTCACAGGCAGCTCACATTTTGCGCTAAATTTTTTGCACAGTCGATAGCAGGGGACCATAATCTAGGGGGTGGGTGTTCTTCATTTTTGTATTTTTTGCCTTTTTTCGACTAAGCCTTAAAAACAAATACCATTTACTCCTTGAGAACCCCTGGTTGCAATGTTTAATGATTAGCTTTATGTGATCCTACTAGCATAGGGTTTGGGATCACTCTCCGTGTCGCGCTTAATACCATAGTGAAAAATATAGGTGAGCCGCAGGCGACTCGACATACATTGGACGAACAGAACAAGCATGTTGAGTCTAGGGCAAACCTACTGCTTGACCTTTGCTCTATCTAACACTTAGTAAGTCCTCTCTTAAAGAAGTCGGGAGAAAAATCCTTGATAAACCCTGGACTTGGCTAAGGAGTAAAAAAGAGAACTATTTAATGATAATTTACACTCAGCCGCGGCGACCATGAATAAGGATCTTGTTATTCATACCGGTTGTTTAGTTTCATCCTCTACTCTTCATCCCCACCGGTGCTTTCCTCTCCTTCTTCTACTGGTCCATCGTCAGAGTTGGTTGTTGCATTCAAGGATATATCTACAAATTCTGGTCTAGAAGCAGGTGAATTCAAACCTGTGCTGCATATTAGATCCAGATTTTTAGTTGTCAACGCGCACGCCTTGTAACCGTCACCTGCATTTACAGTAACATTGGGAAATGTTGCAACATACTCTACAAGATGGCTGTCGCCTGCGGTAGAGTTTAGTGGAACTACATACGGTGCTTCTGAATCCAAGAATTTCACCCTTGATGCTTCACCATTATTTGCGGTAACGATTGCAATTACATCGCCCTTAGATTTATCTATTCCAAATATTGTCATAATAACTTTGAAGATATCTTCTCCTTTTCCTGTTTCTGCTTGGATAGGACTAGTTGTAAAAGTGGCAGCAAATAATATTAGGTGCATTCCTATCACTCCTGTTAGCAAAGCAATCCTAGTCTGAATATATGTCAAATACATACACTATCGGGACAATATATATTTAAGATTATCCACTAATGGGAACGTGTTTCTCATATCAGAAAATCAAAATAGCAATTTATTAGTGTCAATTACATCAGACATTTGCACATAATTTTTATCTGTGTTGTCTTGTAAGAGCTCAAGTCTCCAGTAGGGACGTCCAGCAGTTTAATATTAGCACAATATATCCAGTACCATTAAATCTAATCAAGACAGGACGAGGGTGGTCACGGTATCTAGCTAACTGGAAAATAACATTTTAAATGAATTAGAAGGTAGTAGACTAGTTCATGCAACAAGCGTGCTGATACGAAAAAATTACTTTTTTATTATGGATTTAACCTAGTCTTAGCAGCTTTCATAATTGCGACGGCGAAATTAGTAGCCCTTATCTTATATGTGATGAATTATAAGAGCTCTTAATTTCTGATTACTTAGCCTTTACGTTGAGTGTGGTCCACAATTATTCCTCCCATTCTCAACTTGGTTAACTGATTGTTAGAAGATAACAAACCATTCTAGTTACGGATCACATAGCTTACAGCAAGCCAGAATGCAGACTATCCTAACAGTGTATACACCATCTGAAATGGAAGTAATAACTAAATACGTCTGGTTGTCTTGATTATTTCGAAAGTTAATTGTGGTAAAGAAAGAAAATGATCACGACGACGATGATACCAATCTTCACTACAATAATAAATCCAAAGTATTCAACAAATGGGCAGTAGTGGTAATACCTACAATAAAATCTATTCTATTAGAAAAAGGAAAAAGTACACTAGAAGAAAAGGTTAGAGTGGCTGTCATTTCTATTATTGCGTCAGCATCCCTCACCATTTTAAAATTTGCTATTGGATCTTGGACGAATAGTCTTGGGATTCTGTCGGAATCTATGCATTCTGGACTCGATTTTATTGCTGCTCTCATGACGTTGTATGCCATACGTATAGTAATTAGGCCACCTGACACGAAATACACGTATGGCTACGCAAAGTTTGAGAGCATATCGAGCTTAGCTGAAATTATACTTTTATTTGCAGTAGCAAGCTGGGTCTTCTATGAGGGTTTAGAAAGACTTCTGTCACCCGAAAATATACAACCAGAAATTACAATATTATCATTTCTGGTAATGTTTGTGTCGATAGCGGTTGATTTCGGAAGGTCCAGAGCATTGTATAAAGCCGCACGAAAATATGGTAGTCAGGCGCTAGAAGCAGATGGTCTCCATTTCAAAACAGATATGATTTCGTCTGCAATAGTAGTGGTAGGATTATCCCTAGTGCTATTTTTTGAAGTCCCTGATGCTGATGCATATGCTGCAATTGCAGTAGCCGGAATGATAGTATATACATCATTGGGGCTCGGGAGAAGGACACTATATGTGTTATTGGACAGAGCGCCTTTGGGTGTATATCATCAAGTAGTTGAATCAGTATCTGGACTTGAGGGAGTTAACAGGCCCCATGATATCCGCATTAGGAAAATGGGGCCAGAAACTCTTATAGACATGCATATTGAGGTCCCGAGAACTTTTACGCATGATAGGGCTCACAGGGTAGCAACTACTGTAGAAGAAAAGGTTCGGCAAGTTCTACCAAATTCTGACGTATTAGTACATGTAGATGCGACAGAATACTCTAATGAGACAATGGTGGATAGAATAAGATTAATTGCTGCAGAAACAGATGGTATAAGAAACGTCCACTCGATATACATGTCAAGGATTGTACCAGCTTCAGTTGAAACCGCTGCCGATCGAGAAGAAAAAATGAGCGGAATAAAAGCAAACTCAAGATTAAATAATTCCTCTTCAAATAAAGAGCTAAAGGAAGAAAACGATGATGATCCACAATTATTGGTACAACCATTATCACTATCATCACTCCTACATTTGTACCTTGATGTTCAGATGAATCCTGAGTTGGACCTTAAAACAGCCCATACAATAATAGAATCATTCGAGATCAGATTGAAAAATGAGATTCCTCAGATAAGAAATGTTACAACACACATAGAGATAGAGGCTAGCGACGATGTCTCGATAATAGGAATTGAGAAAACATCGAGCCGATCGTACACAGAACAAATAAGAAAGATAGCGCTATCTGTTGACAGAGTAAATGATTGCAAAGATGTATCGGTGGTGGATGTTAATGGAGAGCAGCATATAACTCTAACAATAAGCATAGAGGCCGGTATGGAAAACGATTCAACTTCGTTAGCTGAGGCACACAGAATAGCTACATATGTTCAAAATCTTATTATCAGGCAGACAGGGTCAAGTAGAGTCGTAGTGCATACTGAACCAGCTAAATGATAGTAGTCAGCAGATTTAAGCTTAATGAGAAATAGAAGTCAGAAATTTGTGGGAAAAATTATCAACGTCCGATTGGGGTTTCAAGTTTAATTCCAGCCATAGTTTCCGCTGCATTGGGCTGGGTTTTCAGCTTGGTTCTTCAGTCCCCTCAAAGGTCTGGCACGTATATGGGTTTACCAAAGTTTCAAGAGCATTGACTTCATTTTATCTATATCTAAGCAACAATTCTTCAATTCTCGAAAAATATTTTCTCTTGCGGTAATGGACGAATATAATCAGAGTGCGTGGCATTTCAGAAAAGACTAAAATACTTAATGCTTGTATTTTTGACATTATGCCTACTGCATATATCTTGGTTAACTGTACTTTGGGATCTGAAGAGAAAATTATCAATGAGATTGCGAAATTGTCTGACGTAAAAGAAGTAAGGGGAACGTATGGTGTTCATGATATCTTTGTTAAGGTAAAATCAGATAATACCGAAACAATGAACCATACAATAACAAACAAAATAAGAAAGGTTCCGGGGATCACCTCAACAGTGACCTTAGTAGTCATAGAAGAGCAAGGCGGAAAAGGAGATACGTAGCCCTCCCGACATGCTTGTTGGATTCACCATCAATTTAATATAGAATACCTGTAGGTACGAGGTAGAAAAATACAGTAGCAGAGAGATGAGAATAGTTTTGCATCCACATTGTATGGACATTTTTCTCTGATTCAATCAAATTGTCTAGTCTGAAAGATATTGGCAAGGGGATAGAAAGAGACGAGGTGAAGGGAGAGATACCTTCACTACCAAATGTTGACTACAACTCAGATTTTGAAGCAGATATTCTCACAATTTGTAAAAGAATGAGGCTAAAACGTAGATATCCAATGCTTCTAATATATTATCCCGACAGTATGGGTAGAATGGT
>JBPCNB010000530.1:0-4857 GCA_051001675.1 Nitrososphaeraceae archaeon
GTATGATACAGAGATTTATGGTGGTAGATGCGGTTACATAAAAGATGAGGGAATGCAGGGAAGAGTTTCAATCTTTCTTTCAGGTAAAATGATTTCTACTGGGGCCAAAAGTGTCTCTCAGTCCATATGGCAACTTGAACACGCTATGCATCTGTTATACAAAAATAAATTGGCTAATCACACAAGCCCAGAGTACAAGGTACAAAATATTGTTGCTCTGCTTGATCTGCATAGAAAGCTTGATGTAAAAAGGGTAATAGTCTCATTGTCTAACTATATTTATGAGCCTGATAACTTTCCAGGTATAATTTACAAACCAAGTGGAAGCAATGTCTCATGCCTCATTTTTGCATCAGGAAAGGTCGTTATAGCTGGTGCCAAATCAGAAAATCAGTTAAAAAATATTGCCTAGGAGATTGTAAAAATCGTACCAAGATAATAACGGTAGAAATCACAATTTCAGTTATTTCCTCCATTTGCTATCGTAAATTTGCAGAAATTCCTTCTTCCCTAGAAAAAGTTAAAAAGTTTAGGATTATGAAGGGTATAAGGAGCAAGGATTGTGAAGCCAGCTATGAACAAAAAACAACAAAATGAAGTATCCAAACCAGTCAATTATAGCTTATTTAGCCAGAAAATAACTTTTGAATTCCTAAAATCTCATTTATGGGCCGCAGCTGACATTCTCAGAGGTTCATTAGATCCCGCTGATTACCGCCAGCCCATAATGACCCTGTTATTTATTAAGAGATTGAATGATACATTTGAGGAGAATGCTGAAAAGCTAATACAAGAAGGCAAGAGTCCAAAGGAGGCTTATGAGAATAAGAACAGGCATTACTTTTTCATTCCAAAACAAGCAAGATGGTCTGCACTTTCTGTAACTTCAGAGAATATTGGTGAAAAGATAGACCAGGTCTGTAGAATTATAGAAAGAGAAAATCCTGATTTAGATGGTGTTCTCACCAATACAACCTATAACGATAAGAGAAAATATCCTGACGATAGGCTACGGAAGTTAATCTCTCATTTCAATTCTCCAAGACTCAGAAATTCAGATTTAGAAAGTACTGATATTTTTGGTGATGCTTTTGAATATCTTTTAGAGCAGTTTGCAGATGAGACAAAAAAGTCAGGTGGAAACTTCTTCACACCTAAGGAGATTGTAAGGCTGTTGGTCAATCTGGTTGAACCTAAAGAGGGTATGAGCATATGCGACCCTACTTGTGGTTCTGGCGGTATGTTAATTGAATCAATGAAATATGTGGCTCAGCATAATGGAAATTCAAGGAATTTAGTTTTAGAGGGTCAAGAAGCCAACTACGGCACAATGGGCATGTGTAAAATGAACATGGTTCTCCATGGCGTATTAGATTTTAAAATAGAGTATGGAGACACACTAAGCAATCCAAGCTTGCGGAAGGCGGCAAGCTCAAGACCTATGATAGAGTATTAGCCAATTTCCCATTTAGTATGGATTGGGATAACAAGATCGCAGCAAGAGATGCATACAACCGTTTTAAGTTTGGAATACCGCCTGAGAAAGATAAGGCTGATTTTGCTTTTATACAGCATATGTTTTCAATTCTAAATAAAAAAGGTCAGGCCGCTATTATCTGTTCCCAGGGTATTCTATTTAGAGGTAATGAAGAAGAAGAAATCCGTAAAAATATGATAAAAGAAGATATAATAGAAGGGGTAATTGCATTACCACCAAAGCTTTTTTTTGGAACTAGTATCCCTGGGTGTATTCTAATTCTTAATAGAAACAAACCGGAAAACCGCAAAAATAAGGTAGTTTTCATCTATGGATCTAAAGACTATGAAGAAGGAAAGGTTAGAAACAAGTTAAGAGATTCAGAGATAGAAAAGATAGTTTCCGCCTTTAGAAATTATAAGGAGATAGATAGATACTGCCATATTGCTGATTTTGATGAATTGCAAGAAAATGAGTTTAACCTGAATATTCCAAGATATGTGAATGTTTCAGAAGCAGAGGAAGAAATTGACATTCAACGGACAATAGAAGTCCTAAAAAAGTTAGAGGAAGAAAGGTACAAAGTGGACACGCAGATCAGAGAACATCTAAAGGAACTTGGATTTACTTAAAAATGGAAGTACTGCAAAAACCCAAAGAAGGATATAAGTTTGTCATCTTAAGACCACGCCATATAACAGTTGAAGTGCCGGTTGATTGGTGTGTCTCTACCATAGGCGAAATTTGTAGAACTTCCAGCGGGGGAACTCCATCACGCAGCAATAATAAATTTTATAATGGCACCACACCTTGGATCAAGACGGGAGAGCTTAACGACGGTTACCTGAGTAAAACTGAGGAATGTATCTCTGAGGAGGCTTTAAGATCAAGCTCAGTTAAAAAATTCCCTTCAAATACAGTTTTATTTGCAATGTACGGTGCAACAATTGGAAAAACAGCTATAACAACCATTGAGGCTACAACCAACCAAGCATGTTGCGCCTTTATTCCATTTCAAAAAAAAGTAATAGATCCATACTATTTGCAGCAATATCTTATCTTAAGTAGGGATTTAATAATTAGCTTAGGAGAAGGTGCAGGTCAACCGAACACTAGCCAGGACTTTATGAGAACATTTTATGTAGTTTACCCTACCTATCAGGAACAGCTAACAATTTCACTTATTCTCTCACGAATGGACGAACTAGTTCGAAAAACGGAGCAAATCATTGAGCAAACTCAAAGACTCAAAAAGGGTTTGATTAACAAACTAGTAAATAGGGGAACAAGACTTACAAAATCAATAAAGAACAATACAGTTCCTGAGGGATTTGAATTAGTTAAACTAAACGAAATAGTGGACATCAATCCTAATTACACATATCAAAAAGATGAACAATATCTTTTTGTTGAAATGGCGGCCATAAATGGGAATACAAAAGCTATCGATTACTTCGGTAAGAGAAAACTTTCATCAGGATATGCTATGTTTAAGAATGGCGACACCATATTGGCAAGGATAACACCTTGTATAGAAAATGGTAAGGTTGCTCTAATTGAAGGCATTGAAGGAATAGGATTAGGTTCCACCGAACTGATAGTTCTGAGTCCAAAGAAAAGGCTGCTCCATGAATTCTTATATTATTACTGCCAGACCGATGCGGTAAAAAATTATGCAGTGTCTCAAATGAGAGGAGCTACAGGAAGGCAACGTGTGCCTGACAAAGTTTTCACTGAAGATTTGCATATTGTTTTTCCTGTGGATATGGAACTTCAACGACAAACTGTTGATATAATAAGGAAAGTAGAATATCTCATCAAAATTAGGTATAGAGAAAAACTCAATTTTGAAAGCCTTAAGAAAGGCTTGATGCAAAAGCTCCTAACAGGTAAGATAAGGGTGAAAGTATGAGCAGTATTGTTGGAACTATAGAAAAAGAAGAATATCTAAAGTCAGAACAGCCAGCAATACAACAGCTTCAAGCAGTGGGTTATCAATATAAAAGTCAAGCCGACCTAAACAAGGAAAGAAGGGATTACCGTGAGGTCTTACTATATGACAGATTGGAAGCCGCCATCAGAAGACACAATCCTGAACTTGATGAAGATGGTGTTTATGGGGCCCTAGCAGAAATTAATGAATCTCAATTCCCCTATACTCTTGATTCCATGGACACAAACGAAAAGATCAGGGCCAAGCTGGTTGGACTATCAAGGTCAGGCGGGTTAGAACCTATTACAGTAACCCAGAACCTTGGGGAAGGGAATATAGAAAAAACAATTAGCCTATTTGACTTCGATAATCCAGAAAATAATGACTTTCTTGTAACCAATCAGTTTCAGCTTGATGGTTTAAAACAACCAATTTTTCCTGATATTGTTATATTTGTAAATGGTATTCCTCTGGTTATCATAGAGTGTAAGTCTCCTTACATAAAAGATCCAATTAATGAAGCAGTAGAAAAGAACTTTGAAAGATATCAAAGTAGAGGCTCAGGATATGAACGATTAATGTTTTTCAATCATTTTCTTATTGCAACATGTGGAACCTTAGCAAGACATGGAACAATTGGCTCCAATGTGAACCATTATGCAAGATGGTCAGAGGCTTTCCCCCTTACAGAAGGAGAAATTGAAAAAATATGTGGAGGAAGAAAACCAAGAGAACAAGAGACACTCATTGCAGGAATGTTATCAAAAACTCATCTTTTAGATTTACTTAAAAATTATGTCATTTTTGAAACGCTTGGCAATAAGAAGATCAAGAAACTAGCGAAACATCAGCAGTACAGAGTTGTTACAAAAGCAGTTGAAAGACTGAATCTTGAGGAAGATATTGCTGACCAAGGAGGCGTAATATGGCATACACAAGGTTCAGGTAAGTCGCTTTCTATGCTCTGGCTTGCAACTCAACTGATGTTTAGATTTGGAAACCCGCCAATTGTACTGGTTACTGATAGAAAGCAATTAGACGAACAGATTCATGGAACTTTTAAGGCCTGTGGGTTTCCAGATCCGATACCGGCTAAGAGTCGCATACACCTTCAAGAATTACTTGGTAATCCAAGAGGAAAAACAACAATGACAACTATTCAAAAGTTTGGCAACAAAGAAAGTCATATTCACACTGACGAAAAAGTTATTGCCCTTGTAGATGAGGGACATCGCTCTCAATACAAATTCAATGCAGAAGCTATGAGGTCGGCGATGCCAAACGCTGTATTCTTTGCATTTAGTGGAACTCCAATAGACAAAAAGAATAAAAGCACCTACAAGGTTTTTGGACCTCTTCTTGACAAATACTCATTTGAAGAATCAAAACAGGATGGGGCCACGTTAAAAATACTATACGAAAGCAGAATGCCTGATCTGTATGTGGA